>JADGQD010000048.1 GCA_017882065.1 Anaerolineales bacterium
GCGGTGGCAGGGATGATTTTAGGAGATAAGGGCATCGCCCGGTGGGGCAGCAACGTCGTCTTTGTGGCCGCGGCCGTACCGGCAATATTGTTCTTCGTCTTTATCCTGTTCACGGGGCTGTGGGCCCGCGAGAAACCGGATGCGGTTTCTGGGAGAAGCCCTGAGCCTGTCGAAGGATCCGGAACCGTGGCGGGGAAGACGGTGGGCGAGGCGCTCAAAGGCGCGTTCTACGTCAACTTCCGTGAACGGCCCGTCTTCGGCTGGTGGTTCGCTAATCGCATCCTGTTCTGGGGCGCGTTCATCGCCATCAACTCGTTCCTGATAAACTATCTGGTGGATGTCATCAAAATGACCCAGGGCGAGGCGCAGAGTTTCTACGGGACGCTGAAAATAATCCTAGGCGGGGCGCTCATTATCCTGGCCCTGACGGCAGGCTGGCTCTCGGATAAGTTCGGGCGCAAGCCGGTCATGTTGATTGCCGGGCTGGTGGCGTTTGTGGGCGCGTTAGCCCTGCTGTTCGTGCGTGACCGAACGCTCATCATCGTGGCGGGCGGCATCGTCGGGATGGGCGTTGGTTCGTTCCTTTCGGCCTCTTGGGCACTGGCCACCGATATTGTGCCACGCGAGGAAGCCGCCCGTTACCTGGGCATCGCCAATATCGCCACCTGTATCGGGTCCGGTGTGGCGCGCTTATTGGGCGGGGTGTTGATTGACCCGATCAATAAAGCCCTTGGCTCCAGTTCGTCTGGTTATTTGCTCCTGTTCAGCCTGGCGGCGCTTTGTTTCCTGGCGAGTGCGCTGGTGATTATCCCGCTTCCGAACAAGCGGGCAAAAGTAAGTTAACCCGGCACGTTATGTGGAAAAGACAAAAAAGCGCCTCCGCGTTCAACGCGGAGGCGCTTTTACTTTTGCTTCACGAAACCTGCCCGGAGGATTAGGCCTTCTGTTTATCGTAGTCGGCTTTTTTGCGGGCATGCAGTTCGAGCAAATCGTGCTGCATTTTTTCCAGCCGGGCGCCCCGAAGCGGAAACCAGAACAGGATCAGAGCACCGAGCAGCATGGCGATACCGGGGATTAGACCGATGAAAACCTTGATACCGAATATTGCGCTGGCGGGCTGGTCGAGGAAAGCCACATTGTTGTTGGCTTCACGGGTGACAAAATGAGCAGCTTCCAGAATGAAGGGTGGGATCGCAATCGCCAGCGACTGGGCAGGTTTGGTGATCAGGGCATTGATGCCGAAGAATGCCCCCTCACGGCGCACACCGGAGCGCAACTCGTCCTCATCTGCCACTTCGGCGAACAGGATGTTCGTCAGGGTCTGCGGACCGGAAAGCCCGAAACCGACCAGCACCAGGCAGAGTGGGATGAGTGCAGTGGGCACGAAGATGATTGCAATCAGGCCCACACCGGCAATCACCAGCAGCAGTTGCTGAGCCTGCACCAAGCCCATCTTTTTGCGGATGATGTTGGTAATTGGCACACCGCCAATCAGTGGAATGAAGATGAAAGCCAGCAAGACGATCGTGTTCATTTTGAGCACGTAATCTGCCAGGTAGAATACCGACCCGGTCACCAGCGAGGAAACCAGGATGGACATGAAATTCTGGGAAACCAGTATGAGGAAGCTCTTGCTTGTGAAGGTAAATTTGATCTGGTCTTTGAGTTTGAGGGGCTTATCCACCTGGGTGAACTCAAGGCGTTCCTTGACCTTGAAGGTGGTGGCAATGATCAATACCATGCCGGCCACGCCGACCACCACCATGGCAATCTGCAACGGGAAGAAAGATGGCACTGCACCAGCCTTTGGGCGGAACAGGTCCGGGATGATAAAGCCCAGCAGCGTGCCCAGCAGGCCAAACAGCGAGGATGAAATTTGCAGGTGGTTTCGCTCGGTGTCCGATTCGGTCACCTCCGGCAGCAGGGCGGAATACACCAGCCCGATCATGGTGTAGCAGCCATCATACAGCACCATGCTGATCAGCATCCACATGAACAGGGTGAAATCGCCAGCGTGTTGTGGCGCCAGCCAGACCAGGATGAATGTCGCCGCGAGAAACGGGGCGGTGTAGCGCATGTATGGGATGCGGCGGCCGTGTTTGGAGCGGGTGTTGTCCGAGATATAGCCAAAGATGGGATCGTTCAGGGCGTTCCAAACCGCGTAGATGGCCGAAGCAATGGCGATCCAACGGGCGCTGAGCCCCAGGTAATCCTGGTAAAAGATGGGCAGCAGGGCGCCAAAAACGCCCGAGATGAGGCTGGTACCCAGAGCGGCAATTCCCCAGGTCACCTTGTAACCGAACGAGAGCTTGATTGCGCGTGGAGCAGTTTCAGGCATGGCTTCTCCTTTTCAAAGGTTTCAGATTATGCAACTGGCATGAGTTCTTTCAAAGCCCGATAGCCAATAATATGCACACCAATCTTCTGGATGTGCTGGCGAAGTTTTTCGTTCATGAAATTCTGGTAATCGGCGGCACGGCAGCGCCAGTCGGGTGTGATGGCGCGCAGTTCAGGCGTATCCTTGGAAGGGTGGATGATGAAATGGGTGATGCCGGGCTGGAGGTCTGAGAAAGCCTGCATGGTGCGTTCCAGACGGTTCTCGTCGGTGTCCAAGTGCATCCCGCCGAGCACGTCCAACAGCGGCAGGCCGGACCCTTCGAGCTGCTGGATCAGGGCGGCAGCCATTTTGGCAAATTCAGCCTGCAGGCCGGCGGCGCGCCAGCCCGCCTCGTCCAGGCGGAAGATCATGGGCGGCAGGTGGAACTTCATGGCAAGCCGGACATAAATACCCATGAATTTTGGGTGCGCCACGGAGCCCATGTGCGTATCAACATGGGTGGGGACGACCCCGGCTTTGAGTGCCCGCTCCACCTGGGCGGTGAGTTCCAACTCGACGGCTGTCGGGTCGCCATGTTCCTGAGCCGGCTCGGACAGATGATGGAAGTATCCCTCTTCATCCACCATACCGGAGGCGGGATCGCGCGTGGAGACAGGCCCCCAGCGGTAGGTTTTCCATTCGCTGGTCAGGGTGAGATGGACACCGAGATCGACCTTGGCATGCTGGCGGGCGTAATCGGCGGCGTGCAGGAACCACGGACAGGGGACCATCACCGCGCCGGATGAAATAATGCCAACCTCATTCAGGTCTGCAAAAGCCTCCACGCTGGCCTGGCACATGCCGATATCGTCGGTGTGGATGATGGCCACGCGGTCATTATCTGCCAGGCCAAGTTTTTTAAGCAAAGGATTGGGTATCATCGTCATGGAAAACCTTCCAGCGGAAATGAATTTTGTTTATTATAGGGGTGATTTCTGTTGAATGCAACAGTACTACAGGGTACTGCGAAAAAAACTGAACCACAATCCCATGAAATATGAGCACTTCAACAATGGCAGGTTCAGGGATTTATGCAAGAAGCAGTAAAAAACGGACAAGTTCATCAGGAACCTATCCGTTTTGGTCAATCATTATTTGCACCGCTTCTTATGCGCGCCCTCCCCCCTGTGCCCCCTTAGGGGACCTTCGGCGGGGACGATGCAACGGGTTCGGGATGTCGCCTGCGCCCCGCTGCCCGTAATCCGAGCAACACTGCCCCGAAGTAGACCGCGTAGGCCAGCACCTGCATCAGCGAAGGGCTGGCAGAGTACCCGAACAATGCTCCCAGCGTCTGCCCGAGCACAGACTCCGCGCTGACCACGCCTCCCAGGTCCCAGACGTGCTCGATGAGGGCGGGAATCCAGCCCACCAGGACCAGTTCACCTACACCGCGCGCCACCAGCCCCGCGGCAAATAAGAGCAGCAGGAAACCCGTCACCTGGAAGAAGCGCCGCAGATCGAGCCGGACGGTAGTCGCAAAAAACGACCAGCCGAGCAGAATGGCTGTACCGAGCCCGAGCAATGCACCCAGGATCGTCTGGTGCGCGCTCGAGGTAAATGTCGCGGCCGTCAGGAATAGGGCCAGTTCCACACCCTCGCGCAAAACGGCGATAAAGGCCAGTCCAAACAGCGACCATTTCCCGGTCTGCGAGGCGCGCTGGACGCCGGATTCGAGTTCGGCTTTCATGTTGCTTGCCCGCTGATTCATCCAGAAGATCATCCATGTCAGTATCCCGGCTGCCAGCAGCATGGTAATGCCTTCAAAGATGGCTTCCGCCGGGTCCTTCAATTCCAGGCCGAGACGCGTGAGCAAAATGGCGGTGAGCAGACTGAGCAAGGCAGCGCTGCCCGCTCCGGCCCAGATGGCGGAGTTCAGATCCCGGCGGTGCATCTGGCGCAGCGCGCCCAAGACAATGCCGATGATTAACGCAGCTTCAAGTCCCTCACGGAGGGAAAGGATATAGGATGGAAGCATGAGACGCCTTTAATAGATTGTAATTATGATGATATATATCCAATTATACCCCGTTCTTACATCCATCTGCCGGTCGGTAATAAATTTAGGGCGGACACATCGTCCCCGAAGGGGAGTCGTCCGCCCTAAAAAGTTATCGCTTTGCCTTTCTGGCTTTTCCCCCATGAAACGCCGGGGCGGTGATCGCGCAAATCGTGCAAATACGCTCATCCAGCAAACGGACACGCAGGCGCTCATCAATTGATTCGAGCATATCCACTGCCACGGTGAGCACGGTCGGCAGTTCGGCATTGTAGCGGTAGTTGAAAAGTTGGTGCAGTTTTTCTTTCGCCCAGGGCGACGTGGACTGCGCGCCTAGGTCGTCCAGAACCAACAACGGCGCGGTGCGGATTTCGTCAAAGCGGTGGTCGTACGAGACATTGCTCGACGGGCTGAAGGTGGCCCGCAGATGGTCGAGCAGGTCGGGGACCATGATAAACAGGGGCGGGTTACCCTTGTCGGCTAGAGTGTTGGCGATGGCGGCCGCCAGATGGGTCTTGCCGCAGCCATACGGACCGGTCAGTACCAGCCAACCGCGCGGTTTGGCGACGAAAGTGGTGGCGGCTTTGACGGCCTTTTCCAATGAGCGAACTTCGTCCGAGGCGAGGCCTTCTTCGCGCCGGTCGTCGAAACTGGCGAAGGTGCGGCTGGCGTGCAGGTCGAGCGAGGAGAGTTCAGGGTGGCCTTTATCGTCGGTGGGACGGCGATAATCGGGGGCGACGATGCGTACCGCGCTGACTAATTCCGGGTCCGCGAGACGGGAACGGATGCGCGCCTCGATCTCATCCAGGTCGAGGTTGGTCGTCACCACCAGCGGCAGTTTGTTGATGTAGCGGTAGTTTACAATCTGGAACAGTTTTTCCTGCGCCCAAGCAGTGGCATTCTGCGTGCCGAAGTCGTCCAGCACCAGCAGCGGGGCGTTGCGGATCTCATCGAAGCGCTGTTCGAAGGTGGTTTCTTCACTGTCGTAGGAGAAGCGCAGGGTGTCGAGCAGGTCTGGGACGGTCAGGAAGAGTGTGGGCACGCCCATGCCGACGACGAAGTTGGCGATGGCCGCCGCCAGATGAGTCTTGCCGCAGCCGAATCCACCCTGCAGGAGCAGCCAGCCGTTCAGCGAACCGGCGTACTGCCTGGCGCGGTTGAACGCCCATTCGAGTGAATTGGCCTGCAATTCCCCCACGCCCTTGCGGCCGCGCGTGTTGAAACTTTCAAAGGTCAAGCCCTGGAGTTCATCCAGGTGGCTGAGCGAAAACAGGCGCTCACGCACCGTCTGTGCCACCTGCGACTGGCGGCAGACGCAGATATCCAGCCTGCCGAAGTCTGGGGAACCGGGTTCGGCATCGCGACGCAGGTAACCCAGTCCGTGGCATTGTGGGCAGTTTGGGTCGCCCAAGGCAGGAGCCGGGAAACTAGCGTTTGAGGAAGTCTTCGACTTTGCGCGCGACGTCGCGCCCGCGAGGTTCTTTAGCGTCGCGTCTATCTTGCTCTTTGGCATGTCCTTCTTCCTTCCAGCGACGTAAAATCGCTTCAATGTATTTCCAGTTGCGCTTGTTACTCTTGACGGCAATCTCCAGCGCCTCCGCTACCCATTCCGGTGGGTAGGTCTGCTCGGCGTCTTTCAGGGTGTCGGCGAGCAGCGGAGTCAGTGGGCCGATGTTTTCTTCGTAGAGTTTGAAAATGTTCGGACGTTCGGATGGCGGATTGGACTGCACAGCCACTTCGGGTACATCCCGTTGGCCTTTGGCAAACACTTCGGCAGCAGCCCGTCCGCGCGGGGAATTCAGGAAGTAGAGCGTCGCCGCATTCTTTTGGCCCCCTCGACTGGTTCCTCGGGGCGATGCCTGCAACAGGCTGCCGCGCTGTACGGCTTTTTCCAGGGCCAGACCGGGGTTCGGGACAATCTCGACGAAATCCTGTTCCCGTAAAAAGCGGACGCGGCTCTCCATGTGCTCAAAGCGCCACAGGGCGTAGAGCGTGACCTTCAACTCGTCCGCTTCGGTGAACCCGGTCAGCAGTTGGCGGAAGAACGAGTCGGGGATTTGGGTGAAGGTTTCGGAGTCTGTAAAGCCAGTGAATTTTCTCATTTTGCCCGCATTGGCGGATGCCACGCGCCCCTACAACTGGGACAAATCTAAGGGAGTCGCCCCGTCCACGAACTTGGCCAGGTGGTCCAGGAAGACCAGTTCGATCGAGCCAGTGGGTCCGTTGCGGTGTTTGGCTATAATGATCTCGGCCTTATTTTTATCGATCGTATCCTTCTCGTACTGGTCTTTGCGGTAGATGAACATGACGATATCGGCATCCTGCTCGATGGAGCCCGATTCCCTTAAGTCGGAGAGCACCGGGCGCTTATCAGTGCGCTGCTCGACGGCGCGGCTTAACTGCGCGGCGGCCAGCACCGGGACGTTCAGTTCGCGTGCCAGCACCTTCAGGCTGCGCGTGATGTACGAGACTTCCTGAACGCGGTTCTCGGTGCGCGTGTCGCCGCTCATCAACTGGATGTAGTCGAGGATGATCAGGTCGAGGCCGAATTCCATGTGCAGGCGGCGGCATTTGGTGCGCAAAGCCAGCGGGGTAATGGCAGGGGTATCGTCCAGGTAGATGTGCATGTCAGAAAGAACCTCGATTGCATGGGTAAATTTTGGCCACTCATCCTCAGCCAATTTACCCGTACGCAAGTGTTGGGTGTCGATTTCAGTCATTTGGGTAATCAGGCGCTGGGCAACTTGCTCATTCGACATCTCCAGCGAGAAGATGGCGACGTGCTTCTTGTGCAGCAGGGCGGCGTTCTTTGCCACCGAAAGCAGGAAGCCGGATTTGCCCTGACCCGGGCGACCAGCAATGATGAGCAAATCAGAAGGCTGCAAGCCCATCAGTTTGCGGTCGAGATCAATGAAGCCGGTCGGGACACCGAAGATGTCCTCGGGACGCTTGGCGAGTTCGCCTATTCGGTCGTAGACTTCACTCATCACCTGGCGGATGGGCTGCACGTCGTGACGCAGCCGCCGCTCGCTGACGTTAAAGATGGACTTCTCCGACTCCTCGATGATGTTCTCGACCGACTCCCGCTCGTTGTAGGCCAGGGTGGCGATCTGGTTGGCAGCGGTCAACATGCGGCGGCGGATAGCATCCGCCTCGACCATCCGTCCGTAGGCCTCGGCGTGCAATGAGGTCGGTACTTGGTTGAGGAGCGCGGTCAGATATGCCGGGCCGCCAATCTCGGCTAGTTGACCGGCACTCCCCAGTTCTTCGGTGACGGTCAGGAAATCCAGCGGGATGCGTTTTTCGTGGAGACGGGTGAAAGCCTCCCAGATCCAGCGGTGACGGACAATATAGAAATCGTCCGCCTGGAGGAACTGGGCCAGGTCGTAGTAGGCTTCGGGGTTAATGAGCACGGCCCCCACAACGGCTTCTTCGGCTTCGCGGTTGTGGGGGATGACCGGGGCGGATGGAAGGGAGCTCCCTTCGATGGAGTTCAGGGCAGGCTCTTCGGGAGGATGCAATTCGGTCATTGATTATTCCGGTAGGGGCGGACCGGAGTTTACCCCCAAAGGGGAGTGTCCGCACTATGATTTTGGTTTCTCTTCGTCGCCTTTATCGGTACCGAGTTTCTTCAGGAAGTCTTCGAAAACATCCAGGCGTTTTTCGTCATCCGGTTCGGCTTTCGTACCCGGAGCCGGTTTCTCGACCGGTTCGGAAGGGGTTTCTTCCTGTATATTTCTTTCGGGGACAATGCCCGCTTCATCCATCACTGCCTGGCTGACCAGGACCGGGACGTGAGCGCGCACTGCCAGGGCGATGGCATCCGACGGACGCGAGTCGATGTTAATGATCTTTCCGTCTGTTTCGGCAACGATGTTGCCGTAAAAGATATCCTCTTTCAGGGCAACGATCTCGACGCGTAAAATTTTGCCATTAAAGAGAGTAAAGAGGTTTTTGAGCAGGTCATGGGTCAGCGGGCGGCTGATCTCCACTTCCTGCAACGCAACCGTGATGGACTCGGCCTCGTAAGGCCCGACCCAGATGGGCAGGTAACGTTCCACGTCCGTCTGGCGCAGTACCACCACCCGCTGTGGGGACATCAGGCTGACGCGCACGCTGTCAATGACCACTTCAACTATGTCATTCATATGGAACTCCGCTACGTAACGTTATTCTAACACGTCGGGAAGGGGGATGCAACCAGGCAATCAGAGGGAGCGGAGAAAGTTGCGGGCCACAACCATCCCCATCAGAATCGCTTGTGTTACAGTCCGAATTGATGTATATTGTTATCATCCAAACCGTTTCAACCAAAGGAGATTTTATTATGGCAAAACTTGCGGAACATGCACGTGAGGTACTCGCCTCGAAACTGGAATCAGGTGAAGAACTTCGTTCGGTGGGTTACTTCCAAACCGGGCCTTTCTGGGCCACGATCCTGGTCTCCAGCTGGTTTACTTTTGCATTAAAGTACTATTATGCAGGGGTTACTAATAAGCGTCTGATCATCGTCCGGCTCAATCGGTTCAACAAGCCAATTGACAAGGAGAACTACAGCATTCCTTTGACTGACGTCAAGTTGAAGGGGAATGCATTAATGGTAAAACTGCCCGACAAGGAAAAACCGGTCAAGTTCGATATGAATTTCGGCTTTCAGAAGCTATCGGGTATGGATGTCAACGAGTTCAAGGCCGCGTTGGGTGGTCAATAAGAGAGCAGTTTTCTTGAAATATATCTTCAAATCAACCGTTCCGCCAGATCTGGCGGAACGGCTTTATTTCCGTACCCAGTTCAGCGCCTCGATAATCACCCCCGCTATTTTTCCAAATTGACATTCTCCCTCACGATGCGGTAGGATTCGGCGCCCGTCGCTTTGCCCTGTCGGGATACATCCGAAAGGGCATAGCGCAGGAGTCCGGTCAGCGCGGCGGGGTCGTTTACGCCCCAAATTCAAACGTCGGCATGCCGCGCATTTTCGTCCGGATGCGGAACAGCCCGCCGGAGAGAGGATACTTTGCCAGTTGTTCCGCGCTCATCCTTTTGCGCGCCGAGGTAATGTAGAGATCGGTCAGGTCCGGCCCACCGAAGACACAGGAAGTGACATTCATCGCTGGGACGGGGATCGCTTCCAGCAGTTGACCCGTGGCCGGATTCCACCTGGTGAGTTTTGCCCCGCCCCACATCGCCACCCATAACATCCCTTCGGCGTCGGAGGTCATTCCATCCGGCCAGCCCAATTTGGGCGGGACGTTGACTACTGGGCGCGGGTTGGCGATATTGCCGGTCCCCAGATCATAGTCGAAGGCGGTTACCTGGCGCGTGGGTGTGTCAATATAATAGAAAGTCTGGTAGTCAGGACTCCAGGTCAGGCCGTTGGAGATGCGGACGCCGGTCAGCAGGGTTTTCAGCGTGCCGTCGGGAGAATAGGAATATAGCGAGCCGCTGGCTTCTTTTTCTGCGTCGTCCATTGTCCCGGCCAGGAAGCGCCCGGCCGGGTCGCATTTGCCATCGTTGAAACGGTTGCGAGTCAGGTGCGGCTCGGGATTGGCGAGGAAGACCATCCGCTCGGACGGCAGGTTGAAGGTCATAAAACCCCTGTTCAAGGCAATGACCAGGCTTATGCCCGGGGTCTGCAGGGAGACCGGCCGCGGGGCCAAACAACCCAGGCTTTCCCCCACATGGACCCAGCGGTCGATCTCCTCACTCGGGTCAAATGTATGCAGGCGCCCGGTGTGGATGTCCACCCAGTAAAGCAGGCCGCGGGAAGCGTCCCAGGCAGGACCTTCGCCGAGGTCGGCGCGTGCATCCAGGATTAATTCAGGTTGCATGGTTTTAGCGGGTCACTTTCGCTCGCACCACAAAATTATCCACTGCACCGAAACGGTACTTGTATTCCTCGTCGCCGCGCATGAAATCGAACTCGGCGCGCTTATTCTCGTTGGCCCATTGCAGGAGATGCCCCAGCAGCACCCAGCCAGGGGACAGTTCCAGGAAGCGCCGGTCTATACCGGAGTTGTAGACCCAGATGCGATTCAAGTAATCGAAATTGAGGTAGCCGGCGGCTTTCTGCCCGTCAACTTCGAGGAAGGCCAGTTGCAGCCAGCCATTCTCGAAAGCGGCGCGGCACGCGAGCTGCATCTGCCGGCGCATCGCCTCGGTCAGGAATTTCGCCTTTTCCGGTTCATCCGCCATCATTACCAGGAAGGCATCCACTTCGGCAACGAGAGTCGCGCCATCTGACACACTATACCAGCGCACATCGCTGCCGCTTTCTTCGGCGCGGCGCATTTTGCGGCGGATCTCGTGGCGCTGTTTTTTATCAATGCCGGACAGATAGGTCTCGAAGTCACCCGTCAGCGGGATGGACGGGGTGTGGTAGGTCTGCTCCTGGACGAAGGTCCAACCGCGCTTTTCGGCTTCGGCTTTCAAGACCGGGAGCGTGGGAGATCCTTCGGGCAAGTTCTGCCAGTCGAGGATCTGCCATGGTTTCGACTCCACTTCCGGGACAGGCACGCTCAGCCCGGCGGGCCCGGAATGACCGAGAAAATCCAGCAAACCAGAAATGAAAGCGGACAAATCGGTCGGGCGGACGATCAGGTCAAGGTAATCCGAGATTTCGATACTGCCGAGCAGCAGGAGCGCCGGGTCACCCTCTCGATTTTTGGCAGCAAAGAGCGGGGCCACTCCGGCCAGCCGCCCATCCTGATGGGCGACGACGACTGCCAATTCTGAGTCCGGCCACTCGCCCCCGCCGCGCGTTTCCCACCAGGTTCGCAGGTATTCGTGACGCAGGAAGGGCACATGGGTGACGCTTTCGTCCAGAAGTGCGTTCCATTCAGATGCCAGTGGTTCAAGGTCTGTGAAACTGCGGTGAAGGGTAAATTCCATACGGAGATTTTACCAGTATAATGTGGGTGTGTCTGCCGCGTTCGATCTCAACCTGCTCCCGATTTATCGTATCAAAGGCCAGGAGTGGCCGCAACTGCCCGGGTTGCTGGCAATGGTGCCGCCCCGGCGCACTGCCCGCGGCCGCGAGGATGACCGCCTGGTTATCTACTTGACCTTTTCAGGGAACGACCCCCTATCCTATAGCGAGTATAACCAGACTGCCACCCAGATGGCCCAGCGGTTTTACCAGACCGCCGGTTCGTTGACTTCCGCCATCCGCACCGTTGCTCAGACCCTCAACCTGTCGCTGGTGGAACGCAACCTGCGCACTACCGGCAAGGGGCAGTACATCATCGGCCGGTTGATCCTGGGTGTG
>JADGQD010000049.1 GCA_017882065.1 Anaerolineales bacterium
AGAAAAATATCCCGCCATAGTGAGCAGATCGAGCAGGAAGTGAAGAAAATACGGGAGGAAATTCAGTCTTTAAGGGAAAAATTACCAGACAGTTCCCCAAAATGACGTGAAATGCAAGAAACGATTTCGGCGGCAGGTCACCTGCCGCCGAATTATTATTTCCGACACTCCCCACACGGGCACAGCGCCCGCAGGTATTCCCACCGGTAAATCCCGGCAGCGTGCCCGTCCTCCCAGACCGGGGTGACGCCATAAGAGCCGACCGGGACAACGTTGTTAATACGGGTGGCGGGGGAGTCGGGCAATTCCGTGGTGAAAACGGACGGGTCGGGAGTGTTGCCCATTTTGTCATGCCCGCCGCGGCATTCGGCGCACGGACAGCCTGCCCGCATCAAGGAGAAAGTATACAGGCTGGTATGGCCGTCGTCCCAGATGACGGTAAGTTCTTTTTTCTCGCGGTTGGCGGTAATTGAGGTGGGTTTCATAAATTCTTTCTACGAAACAATCATGGTGACGGAATGGCCGTCAAATATTTCTGCGCGGCCCACCCGGCGCGGGATGTGTCATATAAGGCAGTGAGATACCACCAGGTATAGCCATCGGCCTGTTCCGGTCCTTTCGTGATCAGGAATACCTCTGAATCAAAAGCCGGGTCGGGGAATGCCAAGCCAGCGCTCACATTCGGTTCAGTATGTATCCGCAAACCATCACCACCTGTCGTGGGCTGTACGTAAACACCTATTGCGATCTGTCCCGCCGCCGGGGTGGGGGAGGATAATGACGCGAGCGGGATGGGCGTCGTCGTGGGGGGCAGAGTGTGCGGCGTGGAGGTGGGGGCGGGGATGACAGTCAAAGCGGCAAAGGCAGGTGTCAATTCCGGAGCCGCCGCGGCAGGACGTCTTACCAGAATGTACACGAGGCTGGCGCACAATAACACACTGGCGATGACCAGCGCGGCAATCAGCACTTTACCGTTAAGAATATTTTTCATTGTTATACAGGCAACCGGAAGAAGGCCAGGCCAGTGACCAGGGTCAGGGGAGGGAAATCAAGCAAGATGGACAGCGGGTTCCGGGTTATAAAGCGTCCGGCAGTTTTCATGAGGGTTCCCGTTCTTGGCATGAATTATACCTTTTCACTACACAGCAGGTAACCAGCCTGTGGCGGCAGGAGCACCTGCAACCCACCCTGGATGACTTTGAGCGAGATCTGTTGGGCGCCAAGCATCGGCTCGCCGTCCATCTGGAGGGAGAAGGGCGTGCCGGATTCGATGGATGCTTTGCGGAAAGGGATACAGCGCGCCTGGTCCGAGGTCAGGTGACGCCCGGACTGCATGTCGAAGAAGTGGCGGAAGGCATCTGCCAGGGTAGAGCCGGAGAGCAACCATAAATCCATCAGACCGTCATCCAGATAGGCTTCAGGAGAAATCTCTGCCATTCCGCCAATATAATGGCGGATATTGCTGGCCACGGCTAACAGGTAATGACCCTCAACATGCTTATCATCCGCACTGACGCGCAGATTCATCCCATGCCACAGAGTGGCGTTCCATACGGTGGTGGCGAAATATTCCGGCACGCTGAGATATTTCTCGAAGCGTTTGCGCGGCTCCAATTTTTTGACCGTCAGTGCATCCAGGCCGATGCCTGCCCACATCATAAAGGGCTGGTCATTGCAGAGTCCTACATCAATCGCGCAGGGCTTCACTTCGGCCAGCAGCCGGGCATTCTCGCGCAATAACCGCCAGCGCGGCCAGGTGAAGGCTTTCATGCCAAGTTCCAGCGCCCAAACATTGGCCGTCCCGGCGGGGAGTACACCCAAGGCGGTTTTTGAACCGATCAGGCCTGCGGCTGCCTGACCGACAGTTCCGTCACCGCCGATTACGAAGACGGCGCGAAAATTCTCCCGGGCAGCCATGCGGGCCAGTTGTGTGGTATGGCGTCCGTTGAGTGATTCGGCCACTTCCACACGCCAGCCGTGGTCGTTCAGGGTGCGGATCACGCCGCTGATAAATGGACGCACTGATATGCGTCCGGCAGCGGGGTTGTAGATAAGCAGTGTGTCAGCCATGCCTTTATTATACTTGGGAGGGAGGGAACGAACCGAATAAAAACGACATGTTATAATCCACCCAGGCAGTCTATGGAAGAGCCACAAATTCTGAATAAACGTTACCAACTGCTGGACCCGCTTGGCAAAGGGGGTATGGCGGTTGTCTACCTCGCCCGTGACCTGATGCTGGAACGTCTGGTGGCGGTCAAAGTGCTGCGCGAGGATTACTCGGGTGACCCGGCCTTTCAGGAACGCTTCCGCCAGGAAGCCAAAGCGGCAGCCAACCTATCTCACCCGAATATTGTCACCATGCACGATTTCGGTCTGGATAACGGGCAATTGTTCCTGGTCATGGAATACGTCCCGGGTACGGACCTGAAGACGCTTATCAAACAGCGCGGCCGGTTCAGCCCAGAGGAGGCCCTGCCGCTGCTCATCCAGGCCTGTGCTGGCATCGGCTACGCCCACCGTGCCGGGCTGGTCCACTGCGACGTTAAAGCGCAGAACATGCTGGTGACGCCGGATATGCGGCTCAAAGTGGCTGACTTCGGCATTGCCCGTGCCCTTTCCACCATCCATCCCGATGAGCAAAGCGACGTGGTCTGGGGTTCGCCGCAGTACTTTGCCCCCGAGCAAGCCTCCGGGGCAGCCCCCGCCCCGGCCTCGGATGTCTATTCGCTGGGTATCATCATGTATGAGATGTTGACCGGTTCGCTGCCCTTCCAGGCCACCACGGCCATCGACCTTGCCCGCCTGCACGTTGAAGAAGAACCCCCGTTGTTGAGTGAGATGATCCCGGATATTTCACCGACGCTGGAGCAGATCCTGACGAAAGTTCTTTCCAAGGAACCTTCCCAGCGTTACCGGACTGCCGATCAACTGGGACGCGTTCTGCTGAACTTTGGCAATGCCAGATCCGCTCCGGCACTGGCCCTGACTCCCGAAGCGGCTCCTGATGCTAATACCTCCCCATCGGCTAAAATCGCACCCGCGCCTGCCCCTGCGCCCGAGATTGACTGGGCTTCCGTAGGTTTGGGATTGGTCGCTCTGGTGGCCGTACTGGGATTGATTCCGTTCTGGATGTGGATTTACATCGTGTATAATCCGCCCATTCGGTAGTTCAACTCCGCGGTCTCTGTGGTGAAAATGAGACGGACTTGTGTCATTGCTCCATCCATCCTGTCAGCGGACTTTACCCGTCTGGGCGAGCAGATTGCCGAAGCCGAATCCGCCGGCGCGGACTGGCTCCATGTGGACGTGATGGATGGGCATTTCGTCCCGAACTTGACCATGGGTCCGTTTGTCGTCGAAGCCTGCCGTCGGGCGACAAAATTACCGCTCGATGTGCATCTCATGATTGAAGCGCCGGAACGTTTCCTGGAAGCATTCGCAAAGGCCGGAGCCAGCTCTCTGATTGTTCATGTGGAAACTTGCCCGGATATTACCGGTACTTTGAAAACAATTAAATCGTTCGGCTGTAAAGCCGGGGTGACACTCAACCCGGCGACCCCCGCCAGTGACATCGAACATACATTGATACTGGCCGACCAGGTGCTGGTGATGACCGTCCACCCCGGATATTCCGGGCAGGAGTTTATGCCGGAGGTATTATCCAAGGTGGCCGAAATCCGCCGCAGGCTGGACGAGATCCACTCGTCGGCCTGGTTGGAGGTGGACGGCGGCATTTCCGCGGCGAACATTTACCGGGTCCGGGAAGCAGGCGCAGACGCTTTCGTGGCGGCAAATTCAATTTTCCATCATCCGGATGGCATCGCGGCAGGCATCCGGTCGTTGCGAGAGCACTTGAAATAAAACGCCTCACTCCTGAGCCGGGGTGAGGAAAACAAAAATCACGGCTTGCACCGTGATCTTGTCTGTAGATTAATAACTTATTTCGCCGTCTTGACCAGCGTGCGGATACACTTGGTGCAAAGCGTCTTCTTTACTTTACGGCCGTTCTCGATGACCGTTACCTTTTGCAGGTTGGGACGGTAGGGACGGTTGGTTTTACGATGAGAGAAGGAGACGCTATGACCGAAGGTAGTGGCCTTACCACAGTGAGCGCATGTTGCCATTTATTGACTTCCTTTCTTGCCAAATAATACCTGTGTCTATCTTTTGAGAGCGGCGTATTTTACCACGAAACGTATCCTTGTACAAGTCAAGTGTTATTAAAGAGTGTAGAGGACAAAACTATGGGCAAAGAAACTACCACTTTAGGCACCATCCACATCTCGCCGAATGCTCTGGCGACAATTGCCTATCATGCCACGCTGACATCCTACGGCGTGGTTGACCTGGCGCCGAAGAACCTGGCAGAGGGCATTACGGCAACGTTCACCAGGGAGCCGGCGCATGGTGTTGCAGTGCATTACAGCGGCGAAGAAATTGATATTGATGTTCATATTATTATTGAATACGGCACGCGTATCACATCGGTGGCTAACAGTGTGGCAAATGCAGTGCGCTTCCAGGTGGAAAAGGCGTTAGGAATGCCTGTTCACCATGTAAATGTACATGTAGAGGGCCTGCACGTTAGCGATTCTAAATAAAGTGAGGAGAATTTAGAAGTATGAATCCGGATGTTCAAGCGCGGATGGAGCGATTAAAACTCACACCGATTGACGGGCAAGCTCTCAAGAAACTGGTTGAAGCAGGCCTGATCTGGCTGCGAGCCAACCAGCAAATGGTTAATGCCCTTAATGTATTCCCTGTCCCGGATGGCGACACCGGTACGAACATGGTCCTGACCATGCAGTCGGCTTACAACGAAATTGACGACCTCGGTCATCGCGGGATTGGACAGATGGCTGCGGCGATTTCCCAGGGAGCGCTGATGGGAGCGCGCGGCAATTCAGGCGTGATTCTCTCCCAGTTGTGGCGCGGATTTGCGCGCGCTCTGCACAACAAAGAGATTCTGGATGGCCCGGCGCTGGTGCATGCTTTGGCTGAAGCGCGTGACACAGCCTACAAGGGCGTTGTCCGTCCGGTTGAAGGGACCATACTGACCGTTGCCAAAGACGCGGCGGCGGCTGCAGCTAAGGCAATCCAGGAGACAGACGATCCAAGAGAGATTCTGGCCCGCGTTGTCATTGAGGCAGACGCCTCGGTTCAGCGGACCCCGGACCTGCTCCCGGTGCTCAAGCAAGCCGGTGTCGTTGACTCGGGGGGCAAAGGCCTGTATTTCATCCTGGAAGGGATGCTGCGCTTTGTCCACGGTGAGCCATTAGACACACCCACGGCAACCGTCCAGCCGCTTTCGGCGATGAATCTGGAGAACACGATGGATTCGATAGAGCCAGGACAGGATTATGAAGTAGTAGTGGATTTCGTTCCCAGAGAAACGCTCGATTTGCAGAAGTTTTACGGCGAATTGGAAAAGATCGGTACATCCATCCAGATGGGCGAAGGCGAGGGGATGTACCGTATGCACATCCATGTCCCGACCGAGAAACGCTATGAGCCGATCGATTTTGTCATGAGCCTGGGCACCATCACCAAGATTGCCATGGAAAACCTGCTCGCTCAAATGGAAGGGATTAACCATAAATCTTCCGGCGCCCGCGTTGAACTGGCGAAGGTCGAGCCGGGAAAGATTGCAGTAGTTGTGGTCTCGCCGGGTGCAGGCATATCGCGCGTCTTCGCCAGCCTGGGCGTTGCGGCCATCGTCGAGGGCGGGCAGTCGATGAACCCGTCCACGAAAGATATTCTGGATGCTTTCGAGAATTTGCCAACCAACAAGGTTATCATCCTGCCAAATAACAAGAATATCATCCTGGCAGCCCAGCAGGCCAAGGACGTGACAGTCAAGAAAGTTTACGTTGTTCCCAGCTGCAGCATCCCGCAGGGACTGGCGGCGATGATGCACCTGAACCCCGACGGCGAACCAGAAGCGGTGGCTGCCAAGATGTCCAAAGCCATCGAAGATGTGACAACGATTGAGGTCACGACCGCCACACGCACGGTCGAGATAGACGGCGTTTCGGTGGAGCAGGGACAGGTCATTGCTTTGGTGAATGGCAAGCTTGCCATCTCGGTGGCATCGGTGGAAGAAGCCTGTCTGGGAGCATTGGCACATGCCCATGCAGACGATTATGAGCTTATCACCCTCTTTCATGGCGAGGGTCTACCCACATCGGAGACCAACCGCATCGTGGATGTGATCCGGGCAGCGTATCCTGCACAGGAAATCGAATTGCAGGATGGCGGCCAGTCACATTATCAATTTATTATCTCCATCGAGTAGCTACCATTGCCGGAGGCCTGGCCTCCGGCGCTTATTTATGTCCAACGTTTGCATTCTCACCGATAGCACTGTGCAGTTTACACATCCGAATTATCCGGGGCATGAACGGGTGTATGTTATCCCATTCGAATTTCAAACCAGTACGCAGCAGGGGAATGAATCTCGGTCTCGTAGTGGTCTGGCCCAGCGGTTGATTCCTCCTTCGCCGCAAGAGTTTGTCCGGTTTTACGCCCAGTTAAGCCGCGAGTACGATACGATTTTCGTACTCACGCTTTCCTCCCTGCTCAATCCTACGAACAGCTTTGCACTTTCCGCTTCGGTGCAATACAGCAATCATGCCACGATCGATGTGATCGATTCGCAGACGACCGGTATCGGGCTGGGACTCCTCGTCCAGGCCGCGGCCGCCGCGGCGTGCGCGGGCGATCCACCGGTGGAGATTGAACGACGGATGCGGGCATCCATCCCGCGTGTTTACATGCTATTTTGCATCCCGGAGTTGACGTATCTGGCCCATTCCGGTTACATGGACTATTCTCAGGCGCTAGTCGGAGAGATGATGAGAATGCTGCCCATTTTCGCCATCGAGGGAGGCCGCCTGACGCCAATGGAAAAGGTACGCACGCGGCGACATTTGTTCGAGTCTTTTCTGGAGTTCATAAATGAATTCGACGCTCCCGCCTATATTGCCCTGGTGCGTGGTGTGAGCCACAACACCATCCGCACCCGGCCTGTGCGTCAGTACGTTCAGGAGACTTTCCCGAATACGTCGTTCAGTGAACATACCATTGCTCCGCACCTGGCGGCGTTATTCGGTCCGCAGAGCACCGGATTGGTCATCATGGAAAAGCTGGATTAGAGGTGCTTATGAAAATCGGTTTTGTCACCGACAGCACTGCCGATGTTCCGGCTGACCTGGCTGGACAGCACGGCATCGAAATTGTCCCGGCGCTAGTGAATATCGGCGGTAATAGTTATACTGATGGAATTGAGATCAGCCGCGAAAAGTTTTACGCACGCCTGCCGGACCTGAACCCGCCGCCGACGACATCCTCTCCTTCGGTCGGTTCGTTCCAGGAAAGATATGAAAAATTGCTTCGAGCCGGGGCGGATTTTGTGATTTCCATCCACCCGCCGAATGAGTTGAGTGGAATTTTTAATGCCGCCCGCCTGGCGGCGGAGGCATTCGGTCAGCGCGTCAAAGTGCTGGATGGTGGTCAGGTGAGCCTGGGGTTGGGGTTTCAGGTCATCATGGCGGCAGAGGCCGCAGCCCACGGTGCCATTCTGAACGAAGTGACGGCACTGGTGGACAGTGTCCGTCAGCGGGTGCGTCTGGCGGCTCTGCTGGATACCATTGAGTACATCCATCGCAGCGGACGTGTTTCCTGGGCGGTGGCCAAGATTGGCGGCATCCTCCGTCTCCAGCTTCTAATTGAGCTGCGTTATGGCATTATCCATCGGCTGGGACAGGCGCGCACGCGTCTGCAGGGCATCGAGCGTCTGGTAGATGCACTCAATTCCTGGGGGCCGCTGGAACGGTTGGCTGTGTTGCACACCAACGCCGAATCTGCTGCCCAGCAATTGCTCGAAGATGTGAAATCGAAGGTGATTGTCCAGCCATTGCTGGTCAACGTGACCACTGCGATTGGGACACACGTCGGACCGAACGGGCTGGGCTTTTCGGCGGTACCGATGCAATCCTAGAGACTTTCCCCGCACGCTTGCTTGTGAAGATTCAAAAAACGGCGCTCCACTGAGCGCCGTTTTGCCTTGCTACAAAGGTTAATCCAAGTAATATGTCATTCTTTGCAGCCCAATGGACGGGTCAAGATATTGCACTCGTACGCCTGCCGGAACACTCAGGCTGATGGGGGCGTAATTCAAGATCGCTTTGACCCCGGCTTCCATCAGCAGGTTGGTCACTTCCTGGGCTGCCGCGGCCGGGACGCACAACATCGCTACCTTGATTCCTGATTTCCGGATTGCCGTCACGATCTCTTTCGTGTCGCGCACGACAAAATGTCCCACCTGCCCGCCAATCTTGGCGGGGTCGTTATCAAAGACTATTGCCACGCGGAAGCCCCGGTCGCTGAAGCCTTGATAACGGGCCAGAGCGTGGCCCATATCGCCCATACCGACCACGGCCACGTTCCAGACGCGCTCCACCTTCAAGATTTCGCGCAGTTGATCAATCAAGAAAGTAATATCATAGCCGGTGCCCTGTTTGCCGAATTCACCGAATTGTGAGAGATCCTTGCGGATTTGGGCGGCAGAGATACCTACGCTTGCGCCCAGTTCCTGCGAAGAAGTAATCAGTTTCCCCTCGCCTTGTATGTGCCTCAGGGCGCGCAGGTAGATTGGTAGACGACTGATGATGATATCGGGGATTTCTTGTTTATTCATATACTGCTCCTTGCATAATACTTAACCTTGAACGATCAAAATACTGGTAATTACAGCAATTCTACTGCTTCTTGCATAAATATCTGAACTCGCTATTATCGAATTGCGAGCAATTCTTGGAATTTTGGTTCAGATATTTACGCAATACCCTGTATTTCCTCGGTTTGAATGTTCTGGACAAACTTTACCATAAAAAAGGGGTTTGTGCAATTCTTCATTTTACACTAATTTGAACGCTGAAATTCCCGCTGCCCTGGAGGTTGACGACCGACAACGGGAATGGCAAGTAGTGACCGCCTGGATAGGCACGGTCGGGGTCTTCGGATTGAGACAGGTACGGGAATGAGTCCGTGAAGCTTTGTGCCGAGAGCGTCGCATCGGTACGGACCTCGGCTTGGATCCCGTTGACCAGTCCCCAGGTCCACGCACCGGTGCCGGGTGCGGACCGGTATTCCGTTGGACCGAAGATGAAGGCCTGCGGATCCACCGCCAGCGGGACGCGGGTGCTAACCGGACCGGAAACCTGGTATGTGATTTCGATACCGTCCTCCAGCAGCTGATAGGTCTTGAGGCGGCTGGCGTCCGGGCTGCTGAAGGTAATGCCTTCGGGAGTAACATCGGACGAGTAGAGAATCCAGGCATTGGCATCATCGCTGAACGCACCGGGGATTACGCTTGGGTCGGCGGCTTCGCCGAGTTCCGGGTGCCACTCAGACGGGTCGCTCAACCCGACGGTGAACTGGCTGGACGGCCCAACCAGTTGGTGCGGACCGGTCTCGTCAAGGAAAAAAAGGTTTGTCAGCCGCGCACCGACGGGGTCGAGGATGGCGCAAAATTTTTGGTTCGATAAGACGCATTCGAGCTGGCCGTCGCTGTTCAGGTCATGATCGCAGTTGGCCTGTGCGGACGGATGTTCCGCCCAGTGCGCCGCCGCCAGCAGTTCTCCCATCTGACCGAGATAGTTGGTGCGCAGAACCAGAAGCTTTTCGTCACTGGTGGGGGCAGTCAGCATGAAATAAGACTGCCAGGCGGAATCGGTGAGGGAGTTGTTGTGGGCGGCGCGTAAGGCAGCGAGAAACGGAGTTGCACCAGATGAGGTCGTCAGTAGATGTACAGCATGGGTCTCTTCGGGAAACGATATTAAATCTTCGCCGGTCAACGGCTGAATCCACGGATGGGCGGCAATCCAGGCGAAGGTGGGACCGGCCATGTTCTCATTCCCCCAGGTGGAGTGGGGCAGGTCCCCGCCAAGCACTACCAGATCGGACAGGTCATCGGAAAACGCCGCTGCGACCAGTGCCCGGCGCACGTCGAGCGAGGGACCGTCCTGGGTGGCCTGGATTGCATCCTCGGCGGGGAGAGGGATGAGCCGCGTCCCGCCGGAACGGGCCAGATGGGAGGTAGTGTCAAGCGGAAGGAATTGGGCCAGATAATTCGATTGGAGATTCGAAGCCGCGCTATAGACAAATTGGCTGGCGGGCAGGCCAAATCCGGCTGCGGCGCGGCGGCTGAAACCCAGTGAAATGTCCGCCGGTTCGCCATAAGCCACGTCTGGAAGGATCAGCAGGCTGCGACTGGTCAGGCTTTGGATTAGCGGCGTGATGCCCAGGTAGTCCAGGGCGGCCAAACTGGCAGGAGTCTTCAAATCCAGCAGCGCCACCGGGACGCCATACTGCCCGGCGTTATCGAGGATATATTTCAGGCCGTGACGTCCCCCGCTCGGGCCGGTATGCGCCCCATCCCAGCGGCGCAGGGCCTGGGCGGGGGTGGCAGCGGGGAAAACGTCCCAAAAGACAAGCGCCAGCGGGGCGCGCTGAGTGGGTGGGAAGGCATCCGAGCGGACGAGGCCGGTCACATCCGCCGGGTTGGATTCATCAGGGGTGAAGGCTGCGACTTGCAGGGTAAAGGGCTGGGGAATGTCCAGGCGGTTGAACCGCACGGTGACGGTATCCATCCACGGGTCCCGGATGAGGCGGGGGATGAGGTTGGAGTTTGCCGGTGTCACGCTTGGATGCCCGTCGGCAGGGATGTTAATCGTCAGATCCCATGGATTCCCGCCGGGGAGGGTGTCGAGCAAGATTTGGAGGCGGTAATCCGGGGTGAGAGGCAGATCAAGCAGGTCCACCCGGATTTCGAGGTCCGAACCGAACTTGCGGACGTAGACGGCCAGGATGTCAGTAGAGGGGGTTGAAGTATCATCCACCGGGTCGAGCAGGCGCAGGTCGGCATAAGTCCATTCCCGATAGGAAGAAGCCGGTATGCAGGAAACGATCGGCAGGAGACAAAAAACAGAAAGCAGAAGAAACAGGCGGTGCATTTCGGATTACGCTTCCAGGGAGCGGAGGCGCTCGTTCTTCAGCGCACCCTTGCGGCCCAGCAGCTTGTAGATTTTGACCGGTTCGCTTTTTCCGCGGAGGGTCTGTTGGATGTGTTCCAGCGGGCCGTTCCAGCGGGATGCCGCGAGGACTTCGCTGAGCAACAGAAGGAAAGCAGTACCGAGCAGAAGCCAGGTTTGCAGGGAATGGTGGGGGCAGGAGGTTCTCTTCATGCCCTTATTGTATATTAGAAAGCGGTGCGGTGATCATAGGTTGGCTGACTTGGGTAGGGCATGCTCAAAATGTGAGTTTTAACCCCTTCCCACGTCCCCTCAAATGGGGATATGCCTTCGGCGCCTCGTGGCGCCGAAGCAGCCGCCCCGCGGGGGTGCTTCGCAAATGGCGGCTTGTAGCCGCCTCGGCTAGGGATTATTCTGCACGGTCAGTGTGTAAGCCACCAGCCGCAGTCCATCTCCGGCGGCGGGGGTCAGACGCATCTGGTAAACCTGACCAGCGGGGAGCAGGATGGATTTTCCTGTCTCGCCGCAAGCCAGAGCGCCCCAGCC
>JADGQD010000050.1 GCA_017882065.1 Anaerolineales bacterium
CCTTATGGACTTCAAACTTGTTGCCCCCTTCCAACCCACCGGCGACCAGCCGGAAGCCATCCGCCAGCTTGTAGACGGTATCCAGCGCGGACTCAAGCACCAGGTCCTGCTCGGTGCGACCGGCACTGGTAAAACGTTCACCATTGCCTCGGTCATCCAGCAGGTGCAGAAACCGGCCCTCATTATGGCCCACAACAAAACCCTGGCAGCGCAATTGTACGCCGAGTTCCGCGAGTTCTTTCCGGAAAACGCCGTCTCGTACTTTGTCTCGTACTACGATTACTACCAGCCGGAAGCCTACGTTCCGCGCCATGACCTGTTCATCGAAAAAGAGACCGAGATCAACGAGGAGATCGAGCGCCTGCGGCTGGCAGCCACCACTGCCTTGATGTCACGCAGGGATGTCATCATCGTCGCATCGGTCTCCTGCATCTACGGCCTGGGCAACCCGGAAGAGTACGGCAAGGGTGTGGTAGGACTGCACGTAGGCGAAATCACCCGGCGCAACGCCTTGATCCGACAACTGGTGGACGGACAGTACCAGCGCAATGACATGGAGTTGCGTCCCGGGACCTTCCGCGTGCGCGGCGACACTTTGGAGATCATCCCCGCCTATGAGAACAAGCGCGGCTACCGGGTCACTTTCTTCGGGGACGAGGTGGAGCGCATCTCGGAAGTCAATCCGCTGACCGGCGAAATCCTCTCCGAGCCGGAACAGGTGGACATCTACCCCGCCAAACACTACCTGGCCGGGGATGACCGGCTCAAAGAATCCATCGCCAATATCGAAAAAGAACTGGAAGAGCGGGTTGCTTTCTATAAAACCAACGATAAATTGCTCGAAGCCCAGCGCATCGACCAGCGCACACGCTATGACCTGGAGATGCTCAGGGAAGTGGGCACCTGCGCGGGGATCGAGAACTACTCACGCCAGCTCGACCAGCGCGCCCCCGGAACACATCCCTGGACACTGGTGGATTTTCTGCCCAGCGATTACCTGCTGGTGATTGACGAGTCGCACATGAGCATCCCGCAGATCCGCGGCATGTACAAAGGTGACCGTTCCCGTAAAGAGACATTGGTGGAATACGGTTTCCGCCTGCCTTCAGCGCTGGATAACCGCCCGCTCAAGTTCGACGAATTCGAGCAGGTGATGGGCAGCACCATCTACACCTCCGCCACGCCGGGGCCGTACGAGATGGGCCACGCCGAACAGGTGGTGGAACAGATCATCCGCCCAACCGGCCTGGTGGACCCGGAAGTGGAGGTCCGCCCGACGAAGGGCCAGGTGGATGACCTGGTGAAGGAGATCCGGGCACGGGTTGAGAACGGGCAGAGGGTGCTGGTCACCACTTTGACGAAACGCATGTCCGAAGACCTGGCGGAGTACCTGCTGGAACTCGGCATCAAGGTCCACTACCTGCATTCGGAAGTGGTGACATTGGAACGGGTCAGCATCCTGCGCGACCTGCGCCTGGGCGTGTTTGACGTGATCGTAGGCATCAACCTGCTGCGTGAGGGCCTCGACCTGCCGGAGGTTTCGCTGGTTGCCATCCTGGATGCAGACAAGGAAGGCTTCCTGCGCTCAGACACGGCCCTCATCCAGACCACCGGGCGTGCTGCCCGTCATATTGACGGAAGGGTGATCATGTATGCTGACCGCATCACAGACTCGATGCGCCGGGCGATGGATGAAACCAGCCGCCGGCGGGCCAAGCAGGTCAAGTACAACCAGGAACACGGGATCGTGCCGGTCAGCATCCACAAGGCCATCCGCGACCTGACCGATCAAATGTCGCCCCGGGCGGTATCCGAGATGAAGGGCGAGTACAAGACCGGCAAGCACAAGGATGTAACCTCGCGCGCCGAGCTGCAGAAGGTGATCGCTGAGATGGAAAGACAAATGAAAGAAGCTGCCAAGAACCTGGAATTCGAGCGCGCCGCGGCCCTGCGCGACGAGATGTACGAGTTGAAATCCATCCTGGCGGATGATGAGAGTTTGAAACCCTGGGAACGGATCAAGTTGCTGTCGGGGGAAGAATAGGATGATGAGTAGGGGCGACCCCATTCCCCTACGGGGATGATATGGGTCGCCCATATTTTTTTCCTTTACTTCCAGCCGTGTTCGCCGCGCAACGGGACGAACGCCACCGCCAGGTTAACCTGGCGCTCGAATTCCTGACCTGTACGTCTCCAGACTTCCAGTTGCTGGAAGCCGCGGCTCCCCACCGGGATGACCAGTCGACCACCGTCGGCTAACTGGTCAAGCAGCGGCTGCGGCGCGGACGGGGCAGCGGCCGCCACCAGAATCCCATCATAGGGAGCAGTTTCCAACCAGCCCAGCGACCCGTCTCCGGCATGAACGTGGACGTTGGTATAACCCAGATCGGTCAGGATCCTGGCGGCCTGCGCGGCCAGTTCAGGGATCACTTCCACCGTATGCACTTCCGCGGCCATCTGCCCAAGTACCGCCGCCTGGTAACCAGAACCGGTGCCGACTTCCAGTACACGGTGGGTGGACTCGACTTGCAGCAATTCGGTCATCAAGGCAACTATATAAGGCTGGGAAATCGTCTGTCCGTAGCCAATCGGGAGCGGACCGTCCGCATAAGCCCAGGGCAAATCGTCAGCAGGAACGAACAGGTGGCGCGGCACAGATTCCATAATGGCCAGCAGTCGCGGGTTCAGCACGCCGCGGGCGGCTATCTGCTCCTCGACCATACGCTTGCGCGCAATCCGAAACTCATCTTCGTTCATTGCAGACGCCCTGCGATCTGGCGGTCCACTTTACCCATCGGGTAGAGGCTCAGTTCGGCCGGGACAACCCAGGCTAATCCGGCAGCTTCAACCGGCTTTGGTTCGCCATCCGTCAATTCACATAGAAAGGCATGCAGGGTAATCCGAAAGTGGGTATATGCGTGCCGGTAAATTCCAAATGCCTCGCCTACATGAATTTCTGCACCAAGTTCTTCCCGGATTTCGCGAGCGAGACAGGCTTCGAGTGTTTCGCCTTTCTCAACCTTGCCTCCGGGGAACTCCCACATGCCACCCAGCAGTCCTTTCGACGGGCGCTTCGCCAAAAGGATTTTACCATCCCGCTGCAGAACCGCGGCGGTGACGGTGTAATGCGGCACATCGGCTTTGGGCTTAAGCACCGGGCGTTGTTCCTGAAGGCCGAGCGCCCGCGCCTTGCACAATTCACTGAGCGGACAGAGCAGGCAGGCTGGGTTACGCGGCAGGCAGAGGCTGGCGCCCAAGTCCATCAGCGCCTGGTTGTAATCCCCGGCGCGACCTTTCGGCAGGTGTCTCTCGGCCAGCGCCCACAGGATCTCCTCACCCGTCGGGGCATCGGCAAGTTCGGCCACATCAAAGACTCGTGCAAAAACTCGCCGTAGGTTACCATCCAAAGTGGCAACATCCAGTCCAAAGGCCATCGAAGCAATTGCGCCGACCGTGTACCGCCCAACGCCGGGGAGCTTGCGCAGAGCCGTCAAATCGCGCGGCAATTCTCCCCCGTATTTATCCACGACAATCCTGGCAGCCTTAAACAGGTTACGCGCCCGGCTGTAATAACCGAGTCCCTCCCAGAGTGAAAGGACCTCCTGCTCGGATGCAACCGCCAGGTGCTGAACGCTCGGGAAACTGTCCATCCAGCGCTCGAAATATGGAATAACCGCCTCGACGCGCGTCTGCTGAAGCATGATCTCTGAGACCCACACAGCGTAAGGGTTCGGGTGACCGCGCCAGGGCAGTTCCCGTCCATGGCAGGCGTACCAGTCCAGAATTCTGTCGGAAAATTCAGTCATACAAAAATGGTGGGGGTCTAAAGGAAGTTAGGTTTATGACACGAATTGCACGAAACTCACGGGTTGAATAATATTAAAAACGAAGAACGTATTTATTTACCCTGCGCTCTTCGTATCACCCGGTTTCTCTAGAAAATTAAAATTGGAATCCGCTGCGCGCCGGGATAATCTTGTACGAGAAATTCTGCACCAAGGCAAAGAGTTTGTCCTGCAACTGGGTCCAACTATCCGAATTCAAGGCGCGTTGCACATCCAGTAGATCTTCAGCAAGGATGCTGACCTGGATCTGCGGATAATCTCCGAAGACAGTCGCCCAAGCTTCCGCCGGTTTGAGTCCCAATCGCTGAACACCGGGGACAAATTCATTGATAACGAACTCAAAATAATCCTGTTCGTGATCAGGAGCAATATCCCAGGTCAGAACGAGTTTAACAGCCATCTTTACTGCTCCTTGCACAAATTTTTAAACTGAAGCAGCCAAAAAGAAGGGAAAAAATGATAATATACTGCTGTTTGCATAAATACGTGAACTTTGAACGATCACAATACAGGGATTGGCAATATAGGTTTTCATCTTTGCGCAGTACCCTGTGGGTTCAAATATTTACGCAGTACCTTGTAAATGCTCACCGCAACCCCAAGGGTAATCAAGACAATGCTACTCCCGCTGGTAATCCAGCACGATCACTTTCGTCTCGTCCGGCAGGGATGACTTGGAGACTTTAAGCGTTGGCATCGTTTCAGCCTCGTGCAAACCCATTTCCTTCATAAACTTGTCCAGCTTGTCGAGCTGCACTTTGGCCTCCTGGGAATAGAAGTGCATCGGGATAACGATGTTCGGCTCCAGCAGGCTGACCACTTCCGCGGCCTTGGCCGCGTTCAGCCCGGTGCCACCGCCCACCGGGACTAGCGCCACATGCACCGTCCCCAGCGCCTCAATTTCGGCCTGAGTCGGAACCGAGCGCAGGTCACCCAGGTGTGCGACCGTGATACCCATGTAATCGAACACAAACAACGTATTACGCGGTTTATCGTCCGCCGCTTTCTTGCCCGAACCATCCGTTTGCACGCCAGTAATAAAGACGCCGCCAATCTCGAATTCGCCCGGCCCGGTGATCGCGTGACTGTAGCCCTTCACCGTGCTCAGGCAGTTATGTCCCGGTGCATCGTGGCTGGAAGTGACAATATCGGCCTTGAGCTTAAGCGGCTCGTAACCAACCGTCTCAGCGTCGAATGGGTCGGTGACAACCGTTGCCATACCGCGTTCGGTCAGTCGAAAACAGGAATGTCCGTACCAAGTAATCTCCATAGAATTCTCCGTGAAGGCTATTATACCCGTATAATAAAAGGGATGGAAATTGGACTGAAACCCCGCTGCACCCCCGGCGCTTCGGTGAACCGGACAGATAATGGCTGGCGAATGGATATCCCCGCTGGAGTGCGGGGGGCCTATCGCCTAGCCCAGCTCGACGACTATTTTGCCTTATCCCGCAGGCATTTCCACCACGCAACACCCTGGACCTTGAGCCTGCATGCCAAAGTCTCCGCCTCCAATCTTCCCGGCACATGGGGGTTCGGGCTGTGGAACGATCCATTCTGCTTTTCGCTCGGTTTCGGCGGTGCAGCGGGACGGTTACCGGTCCTGCCGAACGCCGCCTGGTTTTTTCATGCCTCCCCGCCAAACTGGCTATCTTTCCGCGACGAAATCCCCGCCCACGGCTTTTTCGCCGGGACGATCAACTCGCCGCGCGTCCCGCTCTTGCTGCTTGCGCCGGCGCTTCTCGCATTGCCTTTCCTAGCCTTGAGACCCATCTCCCGTCTCTTGCGGAAACTGGCAGGCCAAACTGTCCGGCAAGACGCGGCGGAGATATCTGTAGATGTTACCAAATGGCACGAATATTCCATACAATGGCTACGCGAAACTACTGAATTCAAAATAGACGGTGAAACCATCCTACAAACTGCAATCTCCCCTGAGCCACCGCTTGGGCTGGTACTCTGGATTGATAACCAGTTCGCCGCCTGGACTTCAGAAGGACAGCTCGGTTACGGTACGCTGGATAACCCTGCGGCATGCTTGGAAATTACTGCTCCTTGCATTAATACTTGAACCTTGAACGATCAAAATTCAGGTAATTACAGCAATTTTGGTTCACATCTTTGTGCAGTACCCTGAAAATCCTTCGAAAAGAATGGTTAATTATCTCCCTGTTTTACTGCTTCATGCATAAATCTATGAACTTTCCCGTATCGAAGGGCTCGAAAATAACAGATTTTGGGTTCAGATATTCACGCAGTATTCTGTAAATCAGGAGAGTAGTTTACCTGATGAATCTCGATGTTCGCCGCCTTCAGGAAATTCATTGCATATTCGTCGGTGCGGTAGACTACGTTGTATACCAGACGAGTGATGCCAGCATTGATCAATGCCTTGGTACAATTGATGCAGGGAAGATGTGTAACATAACAGGTAGCACCCTTCGTCGAAACCCCATGCAAGGCGCCCTGTATGATCGCGTTCGTCTCGGCATGGATGGTGCGTATACAATGTCCGTCCACCATTAAGTGACCATCTTCATCGCAATGCGGTTGCCCAACCGGGGAGCCATTGAATCCGGTGGTCAGGATGCGTTTATCAAGCACCAATACACAGCCGACAAAGGCCCGATCACAGGTACTGCGCTCTGAAACGGCATACGCAATCTTCATGAAATAAGAATCCCAATCTGGACGCATCTGGTTTCCTCTCGTAAAAGTTTAGCGAATTGCAACGATTATACTGCTCCTTGCAATAATTTCTGAACTGAAGCAGCCAAAAAGCAGAAAAAAAAACGACAATTTGGGTTCAAATATTTACACAGTACCCTGTACTACTGCTTTGATTTATTGCATCATAATTAACCTTGGGCCTTTGGGAATTCCCGTGATAGAGGGAAAATTATGGGGGTGCGGAATTACCCCATCGCCAAGGCGATTCCCGGAAAATCTCTATCTTGTGATCTTGTTTATTACTTCACGTATCTCATCGGGGATGAACGGCACATTCAACGTATCATACAGCTCCCACGTCTCAATCAGGCTCGTGCATGATCCAGGCGCAAGCCTTGTCAAAGGGCCTAAACTTTCCAATTCCACGAACCGGTCATTGATAAATGATTCTGCATTGCAGCCGCCATCAGGATATTCTTCACCCGGATGGATGTCGAACTTCTTGCGAAACAGGAGACCGTCCAGCCAGTAAGCCAGCCAACCATATGGGTTGTAGTACCCAATTTTGGCAGGAGGCAAGTTCGGATTTGCGCGGATCAGAAAAAAGTCGTCACGCAGAACGAGACGCGGGTCGTTTATGCGCGTGTACGGCCAGAGCGCCAGAATGCGATTATTCAGCAAACCCTGTGGATCGGCATTCCCAACCGGTTGGGGGAGGATGACCGTCCCGCCCAGCCGGAACATTGTTATTGCCCAGGGAGAGAGCTTCACTGCCCTCGAACCGGCGTTGCACAACCGATGGGTCAGGGTAACCGCTGCACGGTCCGGGAAGAGGCGGATTTCCACACTCTTGACGATATCTGTCTCTGCGGGTTGTGTCAGTCGTACACCATCGTTCAATTTTTCCACTACCAAACTGCCGTTGTCGGGCAAATATGTATCGGGCATCAGTTCAGGCGAGCGCCAAAGCCGGTGTCCGCCGCGGAAGTAAAAAGGTCCGAGCGTTGTTTCAACAAAGAAGTCTGGCAGTTCTGCCAGTAAGTTCGATTCCCCGTGTGCTGAAAATCGTACAATGCGCGGGCCGCCGGTGGTCAGATATTCCATCCAGATGTGTTCATTTTCCAGAATGCCAGTGGGGAGACCGTAAAAATCATTCATTGCATGCTCTCAAACCAAAAACCGCCTAGCGGACCTGGATAGGACAGCCCGGCGGCAGGGATCAGCGACATCAGAGCGCTCGAGTCTCTATCTAGATCTCATTTCTCTCGCGCAATTTCCCGATAAAATTGCGAGGCAGCACTCCCGCATGAATGGCTTGATGTAACAATTCAAGCAGCTCCGCTTCAGAGAGAACCGGGGGCCGAGAGAGAAGTTCGCCTCCACTCCAGGAAGAGAGACGGATTTTTTCTTGTCCTGTCTCGATAAGCAGTTTTTCTATCCTGGTTTCTTGATTTTCAATATTGACAGATGTAGAAGCTGTTACCTTCGCATCATCATATGAAACCATATGGCCTTCCATTTCCAAACCAAAAAGTAGAATATTGATTGGATATAGTTTACCATAACGATTGAAACTGAATAATATTGGGTCTTTGGGAATTCCCGTGATAGAGGCAAAGATATGGGGGTGTTGGGCGTGCTGGAATTTCAGGGATCAAACCTCAATATAGGCTGAGTCGACAATCCCCACAATCACGGAAATGATGCAAGCATCCGGATTCTTGAGCACCTGGCGGGCTCCATTTCCCTCCCGGTTCACCAGTACCGTGTCGCCAATCCCGGCATGGGTATTATCCAGGGCGATAAAATCCTCGTCAGATGACTCCCCTTCCAACACTAATGGTTGCACAATCAGCAGCCTCCGGTTCTTATAATCCCGGTGGCTGATCGTGGTTACCACAGTCCCAACTACTTTTCCCAGAATCATCCCGGTCTCTCAGGCAAAATGATTCCTGCCGCGTTTCAGGGTGAAATCGAACTCCCCATCCGGGTGGACTGCCAACTCATCCACGATGCCAACCAGAGCCAGATCGACCGGCACGAACTTGACCTCCGGCATGGCCAGGGCCGCTTCGCGTGACCGCACCATCACGCACAGGTCCCCGGCACCCGCGTCCACAATATCGGCCGCAACCTGCAACACGCCGATAGGTTCCATATTTTTGTTCAGCGGCTGGACAACGAGCAATTTCAACCCCTGCGTGCCCGGGTATTTGATCGTACACACCGCACTGCCTCTTACTCTGCCAAACTGCATCTTGCCTACTTCACTCCCGTGCTTTTCAGCACGCGTTGAATAATGACATCCAGCAGCTCTGAATCGACCTGGTTCCCCATGCGGGCGACAACCGCCTGGCGGATGCGCGTTTGCAGGTCTCTCTCCGTTTGTTCAGCGGATAGGCTGTTCGAAGCAGTCGGCGCAGCCGAAGCTGTTTTCTGCGCAATGTAAGGCCTTACGGGTGCACTGGGAGAATTGTCGGGCTGGCTTCGCACCAGCTGCATCCCCAGCTGGTTGGCTTTCTCGTAAGCCAGTTCGGTCAGCACAACATTCTCGGTAACGTTCAGCGACATCACACCGCGCTTGAACATATCCTCGATATCTCTTTCGGTATAGAACTCTTTTGGCATAGCTGCTCCTCTCGAGCCGTGACCACCCGCGGCTTAGACGCCTTCCCGGCCTTCCAGACTTTCCAGCGCCTGGACAGCCGCATTCTTCGCCGTCAGGATTTCCGCTTCCGTGCCGGAGAGCCACATGCGGCCAAAACGCCCGACCGAGGAGACATGCACCAGCTTGATGCTGGCAGTTTTCTCGGCTTCGTTGCAGGCTATGTTGATATAGGCCGCCGGGGCACATTCCAGCACCAGCATGGTTTCACCCGCCACCAGCATGCTACCGCGCCGGAAACGGTTGATGAGTTGGGCCTGGTAGGGGTCAACACGCGTGATGACTTGGATCGAAACCACTTGAGGCTTGATACGGTCCGCCATGCTTAGTCCCAGACGGCTCAGGACCACATTACCTGCTTCCAGGACGGCTGCCTGAAGGAGAGAATGCACTTCGAACATCCCAAACTCGCGCTCAACGATCTGCGCACCGGGCCGGGCCTCGGTGGCCTTTACGGCAATATCCACCACCCGGAAAACTTCATTTCCAGGCGCCATCTCCACGTACAAAGCCGCCATGCCTTCGGTTGGAAGATCGCCCTGCGTGATCGTTCCGACGAAGGATGCATATTGCGGCTGCATCTTGTCCAGATAACAATAGCAACGCAGCGAAAACGTATCAGCCATGCTTGTTTCTCCTTCTCTCCGAAATCACCGCCCGGCATCGCCAGGCAACACCGGGCGTCCACGCACTATTTGAGCGCGCGGCAGGATTTCAGCAAGGTTCTCATTGTCTGGTGATTATCCGGTCACGGCCACGAGCCGTAAGCCTGAAAACTATTTGGTTTTCGGCTCAGTGGACCGGCCGCCGATGCTGCCCTTGCTGGTTTTCGGCAGGATCATCTCCACGTCCATATGCGGGCGAGGAATGACATGAACCGAGACCAGTTCGCCGACACGCTTGGCCGCCGCGGCGCCGGCATCGGTGGCAGCCTTGACAGCGCCCACGTCACCGCGCACCATCACGGTTACGTATCCGCCGCCGACGTATTCGGAGCCGATCAAGGTCACATTGGCAGCCTTGACCATCGCATCCGCAGCTTCCACTGCGCCAACCAGGCCTTTCGTCTCGACCATGCCGAGAGCGATCAAAGAGGGATCTAAAGCCATTTTGTACCTTCCTTTCTAAACTAGAAATTTGGATTTTCTCAGGTTCTCTTGCTTTCCAGGATTTCGTTGACAACCTGCCGGACAACCCGTTCCATTTCATCGGCAGTCGGACTGGCCGTTTTCTCACCAGGCAATAACGCCTCCAACGGAGGAGCGATCGTCTCATAAGCCAGACGTTTGATGTTGATCAGGTGATATGCAGAAACGTTGTCTCCAGTAATCGCACCTCCCACGCCGCCCGAGCCCAGAGTCAACGAGGGCATCACACCGGTCGTCAGGCCGATGGCACCCAGCGAGCCCATGGTATTGACCAGGATGCGGAAGACCGGCTTCTCCAGACCAAAGGCCATGATGACCTGTTCATCCCTGGCATGGATGATCTGGGTATGACCGAGGCCACCCGCTTCAATGATCGAAATGGACCTTTCGCAGCCCTGCTCCCAACCGTCAACCACGTACCAGCCCAAGACGGTAGTCATCTTTTCGTGGGAGAGCGGTTCTTCCCTGCCCGTTTTGGAGAGCGGAGTGACCAGGATGCGTGTCTCAGGTGGGACACGGAAGCCAGCCACTTCGGCCACGAAGGGGGCAGATTTGCCCACTACCGCGGTATTGGGACTGGCGTCCGGGTGAAAAACGGTCGTGCGCAATGCATCGGTTTCGTGTGGGTCGGTAAAGTAGGCACCTTCGACACGCATCAGCTCGGCCAGCTGGCTGGCAATCGGCAGATCGGCAACCACGGACTGTTCGGTAGCGCAGATGGTGGAATAGTCGAAAGCCTTGGAAGCGACAATATAACGGGCAGCCTTTTCCAGGTCCGCACTACGATCCACGTAGACCGGTACGTTCCCGGGACCGACGCCATAGGCTGGTTTCCCGGTCGAGTGCGCCGCCCGTACCATGGGCGTCCCACCCGTCGCCAGGATGACCGCCGTCTGGGGGTGAGTCATCAATTCCTGGGTGCCCGGCAGGGAAATCTGCTGAAGGCAGCAAATCAGACCCTTGGGGGCGCCAGCGTTCTCGGCCGCCAGGGCCATGGTTTGTGCAGCCTCATAGGTGCAGCGCCTCGCCGAAGGATGAGGGGAAAAGACAATTGCATTGCGCGCCTTGATGGCAATCAAAGACTTGAAGAAAGTGGTCGAGGTTGGATTCGTGGAAGGAATGAGGGCCGCCACCACGCCCATTGGCCAGGCAATCTCGTATAACCGGCGGACGGGGTCGTG
>JADGQD010000051.1 GCA_017882065.1 Anaerolineales bacterium
TGGCTTGACCGCCCCCTCTTCGCCACTCTCCCGGTTTTTACTGGTGAAATGCTCCTTTTCGTCAGCATCGTTATTTTGATGGCCGTCAGCCGGTTGTATAATTTAGGAGTGCGGGTCATGAGCCATGACGAAAGCCTGCACGTTTATTACTCCTGGCTCTTTTCGATTGGGCAAGGTTATCAGCACACTCCCACAACACACGGGCCGCTGCAATTCCACTTACTGGCGCTGACTTACTTCCTGTTCGGAGACAATGATTTCACAGCCCGCCTGCCACATGCCATTGCCAACATTCTGACGGTTGTCTTGCTCTGGAATTGGCGGCGCTACTTGGGCCGCGCCGGAATGCTGGTTGCCGCCGGGCTGGTGCTCATATCGCCCTACATGCTCTATTACGGGCGTTATGCTCGCAACGAGGCTTTTGTGGCCCTGCTGGGGGTGCTGACGCTCTACGCGATCTTGCGGTATCTTGAGACCGGCAAAAAACGTCATTTACTCTTGCTAACCGTCGCCACCGCCCTTCACTTCACGGTCAAAGAAACCGCTTTTATTTACACCGCTCAGGCACTGCTCTTCCTGGCATTCTATCTTGTCAACCGCGTGACTCGGTCGCCCTGGAAGAACAACGGCGTATTGAACGGGTTTATCGTGATCCTTTCCGTTGGGGTGCTGCTCATCGGTGCGGCGCTCGGAGTAACAATCTACACCCGCGCCCAATCCACGACGGATGCCGGCCAGACTACCGCACCGCTCATCCCGGGAGTAACATCGGAGACTGCACCGCTTGCCGGGCATTTACCCTCGGTAATAACCTTGATTGTGCTGGCAAGTATCGCCTTTGTCGCAGCGGCGGTCTTGCTCGTTATCGGTTATGGCTGGAAAAACCTGCGCCGCGAGCGTTCGTTCGACATGCTCATCCTACTCGGCACGTTTGTCCTGCCACAGTTGGCTCCGCTCCCGGTCAAAGCACTGGGCTGGAACCCGCTCGACTACATTTTTACCTGGCCGGGTTGGAATTGGCAGGCTCTTTGGTCCCAAGGCCCAGTCAAGACTGCCTCGGTCTTGATTGTGCTGGTCATCATCGCGATTGCCGTTGGCCTGCTCTGGGATTGGAAACGCTGGCTGGTCAACGCAGCCCTGTTCTGGGGTATCTACATTTTTTTCTACAGCAGCGTTTTTACCAACTGGCCGGGACTGGCAACCGGTGTGGTCGGGTCACTGGGATACTGGCTGGAACAACAGGGCGTCCACCGTGGCAGCCAGCCTTGGTATTACTACCTGCTGATTCAGATTCCATTGTATGAGTATTTACCTGCGCTCGGACTCGGTCTGGCTGCGTTCTTCGGCCTGCGTCGAAAATCACCGGCTCCCCTGCGCCACGAAACGACCTCGGAACCGGACCCTTCGGCTGCCGCTGTTCCAGAAGTTGCACCCACGTTCGGCCTGTTGATGTGGTGGGCGTTATCCAGCCTGCTCGCATTTTCCATTGCCGGCGAGAAAATGCCCTGGCTGACGGTCCACATCACGCTGCCGATGATCCTGCTGACCGGCTGGGGGCTGGGTATGGTTATCAATCGGCTGGACTGGTCAAAGGTCCATGGACGTGGCGGCTGGGCAACCGTCTTGCTGGTTATATTCTTCATCGGTCTGACCGAGGCGTTGGTAACAGGCTTGGGAGCGAATCCGCCCTTCCAGGGTAAGACGCTGGCACAATTATCCGCAACCGGGGTGTTCCTGTTCTCAGCGATAAGCGCCCTTGTCAGTGCGGGCGCGCTGGCCTATTTACTGACCAGTTGGCAGATCCGCGATGCGCTGCGGTTGGCCGCGCTGGTATTTTTCGGCCTGCTGGCCGTTCTTACCGCACGCACCGCCGTCCGCGCCGCTTATCTCCATCCGACTGACGCCACCGAATATCTGGTCTACGCTCACGGAGCGAGCGGTATTAAAGATGTGATGGCGCAGATTGACAAAATCTCCAGCCGCACCGCTGGGGGCCAGAACCTTACGCTGGCATACGATAACAGCGCACCAGACAGTGGTGTGGCCTGGCCATTCACCTGGTATTTGCGCCATTACCCCAAAAAGACTGCCTTTGACCAGCCGGGCGCAGACCTGCTTGGTGTGCCGGTTATTATTGTTGACCAGAAGAACTTTGATACCATCAAGGCAATCGTTGGCAACGATTACTACCGTATCAACTATATCCGCATGGTGTGGCCCAACCAAGATTACTTCAACCTGACCTGGGCGCGCATCAAAGATATGCTGACCAATCCATCCATGCGGTCAGCCCTCTGGCAAATCTGGTTCGCCCGGGATTATTCACAGTATGCCGATGCCACTGGTAATACCGGGCTGACCGTACCGGATTGGAACCCAAGCGACAAAATGCAGTTGTTTATCCGGAAAGATGTGGCTGCAGAAATATGGGACTATGGCGTCCTCCAGGCAACAACCGTTCAAGCCGATCCTTATGAGCAAGGCAGGTTATCCCTTCCGGCGGATCTTATCTTCGGAGTGAATGGCACATCAGACGGCCAATTCAATACCCCGCACGGAATTGCCATCGCCCCAGACGGGACCCTGTACATCGCCGATACCAACAACAATCGCATCCAGCATTTCTCCGCCGATGGGCAGTTCCTCAACGCCTGGGGCTCTTTCGGCGACAGTACCGCCGGTGACTCCCCCTACGGGACCTTTAACCAGCCTTGGGCTGTGGCAGTTTCACCCGACGGAGAGTTCGTCTACGTGGCTGATACCTGGAACCATCGCATCCAGAAGTTCACTGCCAGCGGATTACCACTCATAATGTGGGGCACTCCCCTTTACGACCCGACCACCGATGGTCCGTTCGGAATATGGGGGCCGCGTGGCATCGCTGTGGATGCGCGGGGGCGCGTCTTTGTAGCAGATACGGGTAACAAGCGAATCCTCATCTATGACGCGGATGGGAATTTCGTCCTGCAGATTGGCAGTGAGGGCCTTTCCATCGGTCAATTCGAGGAGCCGGTCGGTCTTGCATTTGACCCACGAGGTTACCTGTACGTGGCTGACACCTGGAACCAGCGCGTCCAGGTCTTTGCACCCAGCGAAGATGGTTCATCTTATTCTCCATTCCTCCAATGGGACGTATCTGGCTGGTATGGCGAATCGTTGGATAACAAACCTTATCTCGCGGTAGACAATCAAGGACACCTTTTCGTCACGGACCCGGAAGCATACCGCGTGCTCGAGTTTACGACCAATGGCGAGTTCATCCGCACTTGGGGTGAATACGGGATTGGAGCAGAAAATTTCGGTTTGGTCGCCGCCATCGCAGTGGACGTCGAAGGGCATGTCTGGGTAAGCGACCCAGCCAACAACCGGTTGATGCGGTTTACTATGCCATAAGCAGACCGAATGTCATTTTATTCTGCTTATCAATTACAGATGATATTTAAAAAGCAAAATGCTATAATGCATGCGCTTAACATTCCAAAGGGAGAATCTTCCGCATGAAACTGCATGAATACCAATCCAAACAGATTTTTGCCAAATATGGCATCCCGATCCCAAAGGGACGGGTAGCGGCTACCGCAACCGAGGCGAGACAGATCGCCAAAGAGTTAGGTGGCCGTGTTGTTGTTAAATCCCAAGTGCTGGTGGGTGGGCGCGGCAAAGCGGGCGGCATCCGGCTTGCCAAGTCTGCCAAAGAAGCCGAAGAAGTCGCGACACAAATCCTGGGCATGGAAATCAAGGGACTGCCGGTCCGTAAAGTGCTGGTTGACCAGGCAGCCAACATCGAACAGGAAATCTACCTGGGCATCACCAATGACCGTGCCGCGCGTCGCCCGGTCCTTATGGCCTCCGCCGCCGGTGGTGTGGAAATCGAGGAAGTTGCCCGCACCAATCCCGAGAAAATCATCAAAGTCCACATTGACCCGCTTCTCGGCCTGCGCGACTACCAGGCACGCGACATTGCGATTGGCATTGACCTGCCGAAGGAATACTGGAAGCAGTTCGGCGATATCTGCCGGGGTCTCTGGCGCGCTTACATGGAATGCGACGCGACTCTGGCAGAGATCAACCCTCTGGTTATCCTGAAAGAAAAGTCGCTGATGGCGCTGGATGGTAAGATGCTTTTGGACGATAATGCCCTCTTCCGCCACCCCGATCTGGCCGAGATGCGTGATGTGGACGAGGAAGCCGCCGCCGAGACCGAGGCGCGCAAGTACGGTCTCTCGTTCATCAAATTGGATGGCGATATCGGTTGTATGGTCAACGGCGCGGGACTGGCGATGACCACCATGGACATCGTCAAATTATTTGGCGGCGAACCGGCCAACTTTCTGGATATCGGCGGTGGCGCGGGCGCGGATAAAGTCGCGGCTGCCATGCGCATCATCCTGTCTGACAAGAATGTCAAGGTTATTCTGTTCAACGTTTTCGGCGGTATCACTCGCTGTGACGAAGTGGCCAAAGGCATCCTGGCCGCCCTCAAGGAAGTCAAACCCACCATCCCGATGGTGGTGCGTCTGGTGGGCACCAACGCCGAGGAAGGCCGCAAGCTACTGGCAGACGCCCACATGATTACCGCCGAGACCCTCGCCGACGCGGCCAAAAAGTCCGTTGCAGCGGCGAAAGCATAGGAGGCAGCAATGAGCATATTAGTTGATAAAAAAACCCGCCTTCTGGTGCAGGGCATCACCGGCAATGAAGGCCTCTTCCACACCCAGCAAATGCTGGCTTATGGCACCCAAGTCGTGGCGGGGACACGCCCCGGCAAGGGCGGCGAATGGGTCCTGGACGGCAAAGTACCGGTCTTCGACTCCTGCAAGGAGGCCGTCGAAGCAACCGGCGCAAATGCCAGTATCATCTTTGTCGCCGCGGCGTTCGCCCCGGATGCCATCTTCGAGGCCGCAGACGCGGGCATCCCGTTCATCGTTTGCATCACCGAGGGTGTTCCAGTGCAGGATATGATGCGGGTTCGCGAATACCTCGACCAGAAACAGATCCGGCTGCTCGGTCCGAACTGCCCCGGTTTGTTGACTCCCGGCGAGGCCAAAGTGGGCATCATCCCTGGTAACATCGCCATTCCCGGCAACATAGGCGTCGTCTCACGCTCCGGCACCTTGACTTACGAAGTGCTCTATGCTCTGAAACTGGTCGGCATGGGCGCCACCACCTGTGTTGGTATCGGAGGCGACCCTATCAACGGCACAAATTTCATTGATTGCCTGTCCATGTTCGAAGACGACCCGTACACAGAGAAAGTGGTTATGATCGGCGAAATCGGTGGCACGGACGAGGAAAAGGCAGCCCAGTTCATCGCTTCCAAGATGACCAAGCCAGTCGTCTCGTTCATCGCCGGGCAGACAGCCCCTCCCGGAAAGCGCATGGGCCATGCAGGCGCCATCATCGAAGGCGGCGCGGGCACCGCAGCTGACAAAGTCAAAGCGCTCGAAGCAGCTGGTGTGAAAGTTGCGAAACACCCTGAAGAAATCCCATCTCTTTTGAAATAAAGCCAACTCCCGGCGTCTTAAAGATGCCGGGAGTTTTTTAGTGGGAAAGGACTGCCCAATAAAGTTCCTCGTAGCGGCTTATGATATTATCGAGGCTGTGAGCCTGCACTCGCTCCAGGCTGGCGGATCCCATGGCTGGCCAGCGCTCCGGATGATCTACCAGTATGGCCATGCAACGCGCCGCGTCATCCACATCGCCGGGATGGAAGAGTAAACCGTTCCCGTTGGCAGTAACCAATTCGGGTAATGCCACTGCATCGGCCACCAGCATGGGACGGGCACAAGCCATCGCCTGCAGCGAGGCGATGCTGAGCAACTCTGCTTCACTTGGCATGGCAAAAATGTCAATGCTGTTCAAAACCGAAGGCAGGTCGGTGTTGGGGATATAACCGGTAAAGTGCACCTTCTGCTCCAGCTCCAATTCTTGCACCAGTGCCACCAGGCTGACTTTTGCTGCACCATTCCCTGCAATTACGAACTGAATATCATTTCGACCCAGTAAACGGACGGCGCGTATGATTACTTCCAAGTGTTTCTCGCGATCCACGCGTCCGACAAAAAAGAATACTTTGCGGGATGGGTCGATCCCATAGCAGTTACGCCAAGTTAACCGGTCTACGGACGGATCGGGTCGGAAAAGATTCGTATCCACACCGCAGGAGATGGACGAAACCGGTGGTCGCAGCCCCACTTTCTTCAGCATTTCCATACCCGTCATGGACGGACAAGCCACAGCGTCCAAACGATCATATACTTCCCGCATCCAATGCCATAGCACCCAGTTATAGAATGGCTTGATTCTGGAAACAAGTGGTATATAGGCTGCCAGGTTGTCCGGCATGAAATGATTGGTACCCACCAGCTTGATACCGCGCCGCCGCGCCGCAAAAAGCATCGCACGACTTAATGGATAATGATCCTGGATATGGACAATGTCCGGACGGAACCTATCCAGGATCCGTCCCGTCGCGAAGGAAGGGAAAAGGGGAAGGTATGAATCGGGATGGATTATCTTCAGGCTCAGTGCCCTTAACGCCTCCAAATGTACACCATTGATCTGCTCACGGTATGGGTAACCCCGTTCCGAACCCGCGGCTGCCATCACTGCGTGACCGTTTCGCGCCAGGCCTTCTGCCAGATTAACTGTGAAGATCGCCTGTCCGTGAAAAGCAATGTAATTCGCTGAAGTTGCGATCAGGATGCGCATGAGCTGCTCTTGTTAGCCATCAATCTTTTTTCGCAGGATCAATTTCGATCTGATATCGCTGTTTGATAACGCGCCGCCCAACCAGGATCAAGAACGTGACGAAGACAATGCTGCCTCCTATTGCAGCATATTCAACCCCCCGCTCCACCTTTTTGAGTGCCTCGGTGGTATAGAAACCGATCAGCACCAGCGATCCGGTCCAGAGCGTTTCGCCGGCGAAGATGGCGGGGAACCAGCGCCTCCAGGGAGCTTTCACCAGTCCGGCGGCGATTAACGCCGGGATCATCATACTGAGTGTCAACTTTGCCACGAAAAGGATGCGGGCGGCGTGGTCGTGCATTTCGGTTTCCAGCCGTGCCAGAATATCCCCGCGTATACCCAGTTTTTTCCCGAACCGCTTAATCCAGGTGATTTTGCCGAAATAACCCAGCGTGTACCAGAGCGAATCAGCGGACAGATTGCCAGCCGCTGCAGCGGCGAACACCCATCCCGGTTTCATCAGACCCGCTGAAGCCGCCGCAGCCCCCAACAAAGTGGCAATTGGGCCCTCCACAGCTACGAGGGCGGCCAGCAAAAGATAGGTCCAAGTGCCGAGCTGCGGCAGTTGTCCGTTGTGAAGAGCCTCGATAAAATTCTGAAAAAGTACGGTCAAATAGGACATAAAGTATTTTCACACAAAACGATAAATAAAAATAGGGTTATACCTTAACTAACCCAAATCGGCAGCGGAGAACCTTAATGACAAAGACGCCGACGCCGGCGTCTTTGAAGGAGTAAAACAAAAGTATCATTTCTTGGCTTTTTGGGATTCGACGAAATTGACCGCTTCGCCGACGGTGGTGATCTTCTGGGCATCCTCATCCGAAATCTCGGTGCTGAAAACATCCTCAAACTTCATGATGAGTTCGACCAGGTCGAGTGAATCGGCGTCCAGGTCCTCGCGAAAGCGGGCTTCGAGCTTGATCTTCGCTTCGTCTACGCCCAACAAGTCCACGATAATTGTCTTTACTTCATCAAAAGTGCTTGCCATTTCTGCCTCCTGTGAGTTTAAACTGGCACTATTGTAATCGTTTCGACGTTATAATTCAATACAAGGAACACAAACCTATGGCGAAAGTTGCGCCCATTGGCCGGCGGAAAGCCGACCACATCAAGATCAATCTGGAACAGGATGTCCACTCCGGGTTAACCAGCGGGTTGGAACGTTACCACTTCGTCCACGAGGCGTTACCGGAACTGGACCTCGAAGCGGTTGACACGACCCTCAACCTGTTCGGAAAAAAGCTGAACGCACCCATCCTCATCTCATCAATGACCGGCGGGACGGAGGAAGCAAAATCGATCAACCGGCGTCTCGCCGAAGCCGCCCAGACCGTTGGCGTGGCAATGGGTGTTGGCAGTCAGCGCGCCGCCCTCGAAAACCCCGACCTGGCAGAGACCTTTTCCATTGCCCGCAAAGTGGCTCCAGATATTTTACTTTTTTCCAACCTGGGCGCAGTGCAGTTGAACTACGGTTACACCATTGACCAATGCCGCCGCGCGGTGGACATGCTCCAGGCTGACGCGCTCATCCTGCACCTGAATCCCTTACAGGAAGCCGTGCAGGTTGGCGGGGATACCAATTTCGCCGGGTTGGCAAAGAAAATCGAGAGAGTCTGCAATAAAATCGAAGTACCCGTGATCGTAAAAGAAGTTGGTTGGGGTATCTCGGAACGGACCGCAAAGCTGCTGGCCGAATGCGGCGTCTCCGCCATTGACGTGGCCGGCGCCGGCGGGACATCCTGGTCGCAAGTCGAAATGCACCGCGCCCCGGATGAGTTCACCCGCCAACTTGCCGCTACTTTCGTCGGCTGGGGCATCCCTACTGCAGAATCGATCTTGAATATAAAGAATGCCTTGCCCGAGATGACAATCTTCGCCAGCGGCGGCATCAAAGACGGACTCGACATCGCCAAGTGCCTTGCTCTGGGCGCAACACTCGGAGGCATGGCGGGACAGTTCTTGAAAGCCGCCGCACTTTCGAGCGAAAAGGCAGTGGAGTTGATGCAATTGACGAAGCGGCAAATCCAGGTGACAATGTTTGGCTCGGGAGTGGACAATCTGGATTTTCTTGGAAACGATCAATTGGCTGAAATCTAACATTCAGTAATGAATATCTCCATGAAACGAACCCCTTCCACCATCCTCCTTCCCGCATCCTGTTCTTCTGCTCCGACGCCCATCCCTTCCGCAGATATTTCCATCGGCGCGGGATTCCGGTATTCGATCTACGGTCCCGCCTGCGACCCGGAACCGGAATACTGGACCTCGGTCGGCGGGCAGATGTCCTCCCTATTCCAAAACGCGCACCCGATGGGCATCTGGATCATCGGCAAAATCGAAGGCAGCAAGGCAACTCTCAACTTCCCCGGCATAAGCAACGACCCGAACATTACCTTCGGAGCAACCGACCATAATGAAACCGCCCTGACCTACTTCGACCAGCACAATGTCCAGGTCTGGTTACAGGTGGAACCCGGCGATGCCGAACTGCTCACACTGATTGACCTCGTGTTGAGCCGTTACGGAAACCATCCCTGCGTCATCGGCTTCGGCGTGGATGTAGAGTGGTACCGCCCCATCGGCAGCGAGGCTGAAGGCACACCCGTCACCGACACGGAAGCCGCCGGCTGGGTGGCTGCCGTTCGCACCCACAACCCCGAATACCGCCTGTTCCTCAAGCACTGGGCCACCGCTCTCATGCCGCCCGCCGTCCGCGACGGCATTGTCTTCATTGACGACAGCCAGCAGTTCACCTCCCTCGACCAGATGGTGGACGAGTTCGCTGCCTGGGGTGAGGCCTTCGCCCCTGCCCCGGTCGGCTTCCAGTTTGGTTACGAGGCTGACCGCTTCTGGTGGTCTGCCCTGCAAGACCCGCCCTCCACCATCGGCAAAGCCATCCTATCCGCCGTCCCCAACACCGCCGCCCTCTTCTGGGTGGACTTTACCGTTTTGGAAATATTTCCTCACCAACCGTGACAGTCTTCGCAGCCCAATACCTGGAATATCCTCCTCCCGATGCCAGCCCCGCCGATATCCGCGCCCGGCTGAGAGAAGCCTGTCAGCGGTTGCCCATTTCGCTCGTCCTGCTCGGCTGGGACCTGCCGTCCCACCTGGAAGAAGCCGCAGCGGAAGAGACTGCCCGTCAGAATGCCAGTCTCTATCGCTGGCAGCCCTGGTTGACGGGTGACGCTCGAACCAGCTTTCCGCATGAGTGGGCAACCGTCGGACCGGGCGGTGCTCCCATTCCCAGCTTCCAGGACGACCCGGCCTTTTCTTTCTTCTGTCCCAACCACCGCGAGGCGACGGATTTCCTTTTGGAACGGCTGAACCGCATCGCCGCCCGCGGCCTTTACCAGGGCATCTTCTTTGACCGTATCCGCTTCCCCTCCCCCGCCGCGGACCCGTCCACACACCTGGGCTGTTTCTGCGCAGACTGTATTCGCCTGGCCGCCGCGGCAGGGCTGGACCTGGAAACTGTACGCCGTACCATTCAGGCACTCCCCGCTGAGGTCCTGGTCCGCAGCTTACTCGGCAAGCCTGACGATCCGACCAGCCCACTGGAGGCGTTCCTCGACTTCCGCGAAGAGAGCATCACCCGGACAATCCAGGCTGCAGCGCAAAAAGCCCGTTCCCTCGGTCTCGACGTCGGCCTGGATTGCTTCTCTCCCGCACTGACGCGCATGACCGGCCAGAACCTGCCCGCCCTCGACAAAACCTGCGACTGGATTAAAATCATGACTTACCCGCGCGTTCATGGCCCGGCAGGGCTCCCGTTCGAGTTGCTGGGGTTTGCCAATTGGCTGACAAATCGCGGAGTACCCGAGCCATCAGCTTTGCGATGCCTAGCCGAAGCCAGCGGACTGGCCATCCCACCCACAAAAGTCGAATTGCGGCAGGCAGGCCTCGGGTCCGGGACGATCGCGCACGAGATCGAATGCGGGCGCAGCTTGGGCGCCACCCGCCTGCTGGCAGGTATCGCCCTGGTCGAAATGAAAGCCGTCAACGAGTCCACACCGGAGCAGGTGCAGGCCGACCTGAAGGCTGCGCGCGCCGCCGATGGTCTGGTAATTTCGTGGGATTTGTGGCAGACTCCGCTGGAGCGCCTGGAACCCATTCGCAGCCTTTGGGAGAGCTAAATGAGTCTAAAGGATCCAACAACCGTCATGTTAACCGCCATCGAGGGCGAACTCCAGCGCCAAGTGGCCCGACTGGATGAGCCGCGCACACGCACCTTCCACGAGATGCTGACCTACCACATGGGCTGGACAGGCGAAGGAGCCGGGCCGGAGACGCAGGGGAAACTCATCCGCCCGCTGTTGGTGACGCTCACCTGTGCCGCCTGTAATGCAGACTGGAAGGCTGCACTCCCGGCCGCGGCAGCCGTCGAACTTGTCCACAACTTCTCGCTCGTCCACGACGACATCCAGGACAACTCGGGCAAACGCCGCGGGCGGGATTCCGTCTGGGTGAAGTGGGGCATGCCGCAGGGGATCAACGCCGGGGACGCGCTGTTCGTGCTCTCCAACCAGGCCTTGCTGGACCTGGCGCCCACCCACCCCGCTGAGATAGTGATCAAGGCTGCAAAGATTCTCCACAACACCTGCCTCGATCTAACGCGCGGCCAATACCTGGACATGTCCTACGAACAGCGCACCGACCTGACCATGGAAGACTACTGGCTGATGGTCGGCGGCAAGACGGCTGCCTTGCTG
>JADGQD010000186.1 GCA_017882065.1 Anaerolineales bacterium
ATCACAAGGCGCAGGTCCGCCAGGTTTTTGCTGATGCCCACCTGCACATCCACGATATTTACACTTTCGCTGTTGAGCAGGGTGGTGATGTCGCCCATCAGCCCCTGACGGTCGAAGGCGCGGATGCGGATAGGCACCGGGTAGGTACGTACATTTTCACCCCACGAAACCTTGACCAGCCGCTCGCGATCCTTGATACGCAATATGTTGGGACAATCCTGGCGGTGTATGGTGGCTCCGTGTCCGCGGGTGATATAGCCGATGATCTCATCGCCGGGGGTCGGATTGCAGCACTTCGCCATGGCGGTCAGCAGGCCTTTCAGCCCGAGGACTGTGACGGCCTCGGTGGAAACTGCATCACTGGATGCCGGAACGACGACCAGGATATCGTCACTCTCTTTAGCCTCAAGGTGCTTGTTGACCACCCGTCCGAGGGTCAGATCCCCGCAACCGAGGGCATCGTAGAGTTCTTCAGGAGTGCGTCCATAATTCTGGGCAAGGGCTTTCAGGCCATCCTCATCCAATTCTGCCAGGCCGAGACGCTGGATTTCGTGCTCCAGCATTTCCCTGCCCTGAGTGATGTTTTGCTCGCGGTTCTGCTTCTTGAACCAGGCTTTGATCTTGGAGCGGGCGCGCTGGGTACGCACCAGACCCAGGTTTTGGTTGAGCCAGTCGCGGCTGGGGCCACCCTGTTTGGCGGTCAGGATTTCGACCTGCTCGCCGGTTTTGAGCGTGTATTCCAGCGGGACGAGTTTATTATTAACCTTGGCCCCACGGCAGCGGTCGCCGACGGTGGTGTGAACGTGGTAGGCAAAATCAATCGGCGTGGAACCGGCTGGCAGGTCAATGATGTCGCCATGCGGGGTGAAGACATAGACGCGGTCTTTGAAGACATCCGTCTTCATGCTGTCCACGAATTCCTGGGCGTCGTCCACATCCTGCTTCCACTCCATCACCCGCCGCAGCCAGTTGATGCGCTCGTCGTATTTGCCCCGTTCACCGCCTTCCTTATACCGCCAATGTGCGGCGATGCCAATCTCGGCGTTCTCGTTCATCTCGTGCGTGCGGATCTGGACCTCCACCGGTTTGCCATCGTCGTAGATGATGACTGTGTGCAGTGATTGATAGAAGTTGTCCTTGGGGGCGGCGATGTAATCGTCGAATTCACCGGGGATGGGCCGCCAGTGGGTGTGGATCAGGCCCAGTACGGCGTAACAGGCCGCGACGTCCGGGACGATGAGCCGGATGCCGCGCACATCGCGGACCAGGTCGAACGACTTGCCTTTCTCGATCATCTTATGATAGATGGAGTAGATATGTTTTGAACGGCCCGAAATCTCGACCTTGATCCCAGAAGCGGCCAGTAGTTTGGAAATGGCTTCGGAAATGTGCTGGATCTCGGTTTCGCGTGTCTCGCGGCGCTCAGCCAGTTGCTCGGCGATTTCCTTGTATTTCTGTGGGTTGGTATAGCGGAAGCCCAGATCTTCGAGTTCCCACTTGATCTGCCAGATGCCCAGCCGGTTGGCGAGTGGGGCAAAAATATCGAGTGTTTCCTGGGCGATGCGGCGGCGCTTGGCCTCCGGGAACGCGCCCAGGGTGCGCATGTTGTGCAGACGGTCGGCCAGTTTAATGAGCACGACGCGCACGTCACTGTCCATGGCCAGGAAAGTTTTCCGGAGGGTCTCGGCGGCAAGGTCGCGCTTGCGGTTGCGCTTGGCCGCTTCATCCTTGACTTGAGAACTGTCCTCGTCGGATTTACGCAGGGCCTCCTCCTGGTGTTCGCCGCGCGAGACGCGCGGCAACTGGGTCAGTTTGGTCACACCCTGAACGAGATTGGCCACCCCCTCGCCGAAATCGCTGCGCAGTTTTTCGATCTTAATGGAAGAATCTTCGACCGTATCATGCAGCAGCCCTGCCGCGATGATATCGGTGGGCATTAAATATTCAGCCAGGATGGCGGCAACTGCCAGGCAATGATAAACATACGGCTCGCCGGAAGCGCGTTTCTGACCGGTGTGGGCTTTTTCTGCCAACCGGTAGGCGCGTTGAATTACCTCCCGGTCGGCGAGGGTGTAATAATCAGGGAGTTGGCTCAGGAGTTCTTCCAAGCTGAGCGGGGAGGATATTTTCATTGGAAGTTTGTATTTTCGTGTAAAATCTGTCGTAAGTATAGCATGTTCGCCCGACACAGGATGATATCCATGATGATCGTGAATAACGTTACCCGCTTGCTGGACACGAAGAAAATTCCTTACAAAGCCTTTGAACTCCCTGCCGAAAAACTCGGCGCGGAAGAGACCGCCCGGTTGCTTGGCGTGGACCCGGAACTGGTCTATAAAACCATTGTTGTTACCCGCCCGAAAGGCAAACCCATCCTGGCGGTTATCCCCGGCTCCCACCGCGTGGACCTGAAACTGCTGGCTGCCGCGCTGGGTGAGAAAAAGGTCAGCCTGCCAACCGAGCATGAGGCCGAAGAGTTGACCGGCTTGCAGGCTGGGGGGATCTCGCCGCTGGCGCTGGTGAACAAAGGCTTCCAAGTGGTGATCGCCTCGGATGCACGGAGCCGGTCTCACGTTCACGTGAGCGGTGGGCAGCGCGGATTAAATATCCAGCTGCCGGTTATGTCCCTGGCAGAATTAACGCGTGCCCGCTTTGCTGTAATCAGCATCGGCGACTCTGAGAACTCCTAGGGAATCTCTGTTGCCGTCTGCCGGTTTTGCTCTATAATATACAAAATGCGGTTCTCTGGAAATCACCGTAATGGGTAAGTTAAGTGTGATGATGGGAGCAGATGATGAGCGAAACGACCACAAACGATCCGATCATAATTGCCAGCGATGTGCAGAAGTGGTACGGTCATTTTCAGGCTCTGAAGGGCGTCAACATGGAAGTAAAAAAGGGGGAGGTAATCGTAATTTTCGGCCCGTCAGGGTCGGGAAAGTCCACTTTCATTCGCTGTATCAACCACCTTGAAGAGCATCAGAAGGGACAGATTATTGTAGATGGGATTGAACTGACCAAGGACATGCACAATATCGAGAAGATCCGCATGGAAACGGGCATGGTCTTCCAGCAATTCAACCTGTTCCCGCACTTGAATGTGATGCAGAACATCACACTGGCGCCTATCCAGGTGCGCAAGTGGTCGAAAGAAATGGCCGAAGCCAAGGCGAAAGAATTACTTGAGCGTGTCGGCATCCCGGAGCAGGCTGATAAATTTCCCGGGCAACTCTCCGGCGGCCAGCAGCAGCGTGTGGCGATCGCGCGTGCCCTGGCAATGGAGCCGAAGATCATGCTCTTCGACGAGCCGACTTCTGCGCTCGACCCGGAAATGATCAAGGAAGTACTGGATGTGATGATCGGACTGGCAAAATCCGGCATGACCATGCTGGTGGTGACGCACGAAATGGGCTTCGCCAAGGCCGTGGCCGACCGGATGTATTTCTTTGACCAGGGTTTGATTGTCGAGACCGGTACGCCGATAGAGATATTCACGAACCCCCAGGAAGATCGGACGAAACTGTTCTTGTCGCAGATTTTGGAGAAGTAACCATATTTTACAGAATCTGTGGAGCCGGAGAAAATCCTCCGGCTCTTTTCTTTTTTAGGTTGCAATACGTAAGACTTTCTCGATTTTATTGTGCGTCGAATTC
>JADGQD010000187.1 GCA_017882065.1 Anaerolineales bacterium
ATGCTTCCAGCGCCGGGCTTCGAAGAACAAGCAGGTGCGCAGGTCGGTCAGGGTCTGGGTCAGGTTCTGGTTCGCTTTGTGCAGGGCAACGCCCTGTTTGGCGACATCGCGGCATTTTTGGACTGACCCCCAATGTTCGTAGCCATTAAAGGACTGGGCGAAGGGGATGATATTCTTCCAGGCCGCGCGGCGGGAGGGGAGGTCGCCGTCAATCAGTTGAGAATTGGGTATTTTATTCATTGATTACCTTTCCAGTTGCCTCAGGACGACCGGCAATAATTGCTTTTTGGGAGAGACCGTGCCTTCGGCGAGACGCGATCGTGTCCGAGCCGTCGCGTTCACGCAGCAACCAGACGTAGCCCATTGCTGCCGCGACTGTGTCGGTATCCGGGTTCACGTGTCCGATGAAGTAGATTCGATCTGACATTCTTATTTTCTCTTCAAAGCCTTCCAGACCTTTTCCGGCGTAACCGGAATCTCGTCAATATTCACACCAACTGCATCCAGTATAGCATTTCCGACGGCGGGTGCAACCCCGTCCATTGGTATCTCTGCCACGGCCTTGACGCCGAACGGGTGGCTCGGCTCGAAGGTCTCGACGAAGATGGCGGTCAGTTCGGGCATCTCGTCGGCGCGGATGATGTGGTAGTCGCCGAAGTCGCGCTCTCGGGCGCGGCCTTTTTCATCGTATATCATTTCCTCGCAGACAGCGTAACCAAGCGCCTGCGTCATGCCGCCCTCAATCTGACCGGAGGCGGTCAGCGGATTGACGATGACGCCGCCGTCCACAGCCATGACCAGTTTGTCTACCGTGACTGCACCGGTCTCGGTGTCTACCGTCACCTCGGCGAACTGGGCCGCGAAGGGAGGCGGGGAGGACTGTGAGACATAGGAAGCCACACCCATGATCTGCTCCTGCTCGTTGTGGTGGAGCGTGTCAAGGGCGATCTCGGTTAATGAAACCGAACGGCCATCGGGAGCGAAGGCATGTTTATCCCGCAATTGAATATCGTCCACCCCCACATTGAGCATTTTTGCGGCGCGCAGTTTAACACGGACGGCGGCCATCTGTGCGGCGCGGGTTACTGCCGTTCCGGAAATGTAAGTCGTCGATGACGCGTAAGCACCCTTGTCGAAGGGGGTGAAGTCGGTGTCGGATGAGTAAACCAAAATGTCCTCGGTCGGGACGCCGAGCACTTCGGCGGCCATCTGCGCCAGGACGGTGTCGGAACCGGTCCCCAAGTCAGTAGCGCCGATCAGCAGGTTAAACGAGCCGTCATCGTTCATCTTGATGGAGGCTCCGCCCATGTCTAAATACGGGATTGCGGTGCCATGCATGACCATTGCCACACCGATACCCTTCCTTAAGGGCGAAGCATGTTTCGCCCCCACACGCCATTTTTCATTCCCGAATTTCTCATCCCACCCAATCGCAGCCTGGCCTTGCCGCACGCATTGTTCCAGCCCGACGGTGTGGATGACTTCCGGGTGCGGCTCGCGGCCTTCGTTCCAGGCAGTGCTGAACGGGTGGAATTCACCCGGGCGGATGGTGTTCTTCAGCCGGAAATCCAGCGGATCCAATCCCAGTTTTCGGGCAATCTTTTCCATATGGCGTTCCACCGGCCAGTAGCCTTGCGGCACGCCATAACCGCGGTACGCCCCGGCGGGGGGCGTATTGGTGTAAACCACGTCAGCGTAGAAACGAATGTTGGGCGACTTGCGGTACTCGTTGTCACCGACATATAGTGCCATGGACTTGTGCCCGGTGTTGCCGGTCACAGTCAGGGCGTGGCAGCCGTACGCGCCGGTATCGGATAGAATCCGCATCTCGTTGGCGGTGATGGTGCCGTCTTTTTTCACACCGGTCTTCATGCGGACGCGCATTGAGTGGCGCGACCGGCTGGCGATGAACTCTTCCTCGCGGCTATATTCGTAAATGACCGGGCGTTTTGTGGCGATGGTCAGGTGGGCGGCCACGTCCTCGAGCAGGACCTCCTGCTTGCCGCCGAACCCTCCGCCGATGCGCGGCTTTATGACTCTGATGCGTTTAACGGGCAACCCGAGCACCGGGGCCAGAATCCGCCGTACATGGAACGGGACCTGGGTGCTGGTGCGGATGACCAGACGGTCGTCCTCGTCCCAGTAAGTTACAGTAACGTGCGGCTCGATGTGCGCCTGCTGGACCTTGGGAACAGCATACTCGGCCTCGAAGATCTCGTCTGCTTCGGCGAAGCCTTTTTCGACGTTGCCAATGTCAATCTTGATTTCGGCGGCCAGGTTTTTCTCCGGTTTTGAATCGGCGAAGTTGACGTACTCCACCTCGTCGTGGATGCGGACCGCACCCGGTTTCATGGCGTTCGCCGGGTCGAGGAGGACTGGCAGGATTTCGTATTCCACGTCAATCAGTTTGAGTGCCTGTTCGGCAATCTCAGGCGTTTCGGCGGCGACGAAGGCCACCCGGTCGCCCACGAAGCGGACCTTGTTATCCAGCGAGAACATATCCAGCGGGCCGGGGATCGGGTCCGATTGCCCGGCGGTGGAGTAGACCACGCGCGGGATGTCCTGCCAGGTCAGCACAGCGGCCACGCCGGGCAGGGCCCTGGCTTTGCGGGTGTCAATCTTTTGGATACGGGCATGGGCGTATGGAGAGTGCAGGATTTTGGCATGCAACATGTCGCGCAGTGCGATGTCGGCAGTAAAAGCAGGTTTGCCCTGGGCGAGTTTAATTGCATCCACTTTAGGGTCCGGTTTACCAACGCGCTGGAAAGATTTCGTTTCTGGCACGGATTGGACTTTCGTCTTTTCCACTTCCCCGACAGTCTCACCGCGCATGACCGCCGCGGCGCGCAGGATAGCCTGGACAGGTTTATGGTAGCCTGTGCAGCGGCATAGTACACCCGCAATTGCTTCCCGGACTTCAGCTTCGGTCGGTTGCGGGTTTTTATCCAGTAGCGCTTTAGCGGCCAGTATCTGTGCAGGTGTGCAGTAACCGCATTGGATGGCGCCGGTTTCGATAAAAGCCAATTGGAGCGGGTGCAGGCCCTCGGTCTTCTTCCAGCCCTGGTCAGGATGCTCTCCCAGCCCTTCAATCGTAACGATATTGTGACCATCGGCCTGGACGGCCAGCAGCGACCCGGAGTTGACCGGTCTTCCGTCCAGTAAAACCGTATCCGCACCGCTCAGACCTTGCTCGTCACCGAACTTGATGCCGTAATAGCCGAGACGGCGCAGGGCGGAGAACAAAGTCTCGGACGGTGTGGTTTCAAGAGCGTGTTGGGTGGCGTTGACAGTCAGGATGATATTCATAGAAATTTCTCGACCTTAGGCCCACCTGCTAACCAGCCAGCCGATTCCAGCCGTCACTCCAACCAACAGCAATCCAACCGCGGCGACAATCAACGCCTGTATAAGGGAGAGCAAACCAATAAACAGCGTGTACCACTCAGGCAGCGTCCAGGTAACAGTAAAGCCGTTGACAGCAAAGCTGAGTAGAATAGGCAGTGCCAGCAGGTAGATGGTAAACCAGATGTAGCTAAGTGCGGTTTCGGCAGCCTTACGCGGACCAGCCTTGAAGGCACGCAGTCCAAACATAGGGACCAGCCAGCCGAGAATAACAGCAACCGCCGCAGTCGT
>JADGQD010000188.1 GCA_017882065.1 Anaerolineales bacterium
GCGGAAGTGATCTATGCCAGTCCGCCGCTAACGGACGCTCCCACCGCCTCCATTCTCGGACCGGATACCTGCTTCCGGCAAATTGAGTTCGTCGGCATCCTGAAAGGGACCAGGCACCTCGGTCTGGCCCAAAAATTTGTGGACTTTGTGCTCAGCCAGCCATTCCAGGAGGACATCCCTCTACAGATGTTCATGTACCCGGTCAACACGGATGCGAGCCTGCCGCAGGAATTCACCCAGTACGCCCAGACTGCTCCTCAGCCTGCCACTCTTGATCCGACAGTGATTGCTGCCAACCGCGATAAATGGATTGCCGACTGGACTGCGGCAGTGTTACATTAACTCTGAAGAAGAGAAGACCGTCTAGCCATGTCCATCTACCACGCCCCCAAAGTACGGGGGCAAGAAGGCACACAGACAAAAGGAATCACGAGGTTCAGAGTCTTAGTGTCTTCGTGGTTAAGACCCGTTCTGCCCTGGCTGGGTGTTTCCATTTTCATGGGCCTGTTCTTCTTCTACCCCCTCGCCCGCATCCTCTGGCTGGGACTGAACCCCACTGCGCTCAAAACCCTCGACCTCGCCTCCCTCCTCCTTGCTTTCCACTCGTTGCTTTTTACTTTTTACCAGGCTACTCTATCTACCATCCTCACCCTTGTTCTTGGATTGCCCGCTGCCTTCCTGTTTGCCCGCTATGCCTTCAAAGGGAAGTCCCTCCTGCGTGCCCTGACGGCCATCCCCTTCATGCTGCCGACAGTGGTGGTTGCGGCAGGTTTCAACGCCCTGCTGGGTCCGCGCGGCTGGGTCAACCTTGGCTTGATGGACCTATTCCATCTTCAAGCTGCGCCCATCTCTATAGTCGGGACGCTTGGTGTGATCCTCCTGGCACACGTTTTTTATAATACAACCATTGTCATCCGGCTGGTCGGGAATGCTCTCGCGCACCTCGACCCGCGCCTGGAGCAGGCCGCCCGGACTCTGGGTGCGGACCCGCCTCGGGTCCTTAACCGCGTCACACTGCCGCTGCTGCGCCCGTCCATTTTGGCGGCGTCAGTGCTCGTTTTCATCTTCGACTTCACCTCGTTCGGTGTCATCCTGCTGCTGGGCGGGCCGGGTTTCTCCACGCTGGAAGTGGAGATTTACAAGCAGGCCATGCAGATTTTCAACCTGCCGCTGGCGGGACTGCTCTCGCTCATCCAGTTGCTCTGTACGCTGGCGTTTTCCATCCTGTACAGCCGTATCGTGAGGCGTACTGCCGTGACCAGTGCACCGCGTGCCGCCGGGACCAATCTGCGTAATGCCCGCACATTTCGCCAGAAACTCTTCCTCGGAGGAATGGTCTTGCTGTTACTGGCATTGTTCCTCCTGCCTCTGGTTTCCCTGCCTCTGCGTTCCCTGACTCGCCTCGAAGCCGACCGCGGCGAGCGCGGCCAGGTCCGTTACGGTCTCACCGGCGATTACTACACTGAACTGTTTATTAATCGGCGTGACTCGATTTTCTACGTGCCACCATTCGCGGCGATTGGCAACTCCCTAGGTTACGCGGCGTTGACCGTTGTCCTGTCCCTGGCCCTCGGTTTTCCCGTCGCTTCGGCGTTGGCCCGCCCCAGGCGCCTCGAGCAATTGCTTGACCCGTTCCTGATGCTGCCCCTTGGCGCTTCTGCCGTAACGTTGGGACTGGGATTCATCGTCACGTTCAACCGGCCACCGCTGGCGCTGGTCGCTTCGCCGCTGCTAGTCCCGCTGGCGCACACGCTGATCGCCCTGCCGTTCGTCATTCGCAGTTTGCAGCCTGCCCTGGCCTCCATCCCAGACCGGCTGCGGCAGGCGGCAGCTTTGCTCGGAGCCTCCCCGTACCGGGTCTGGTTTACTGTGGACTGGCCGATTGTGGCGCGCGCAACACTCTCCGCAGCGGTGTTCGCCTTCACCGTCTCGCTGGGCGAATTTGGGGCCACCTCGCTGGTTATCCGCCCGGAGTACCCGACCCTGCCGATCGCCATTGCCCGGTTCCTGTCCCAACCCGGCGGGATGAACTACGGCCAGGCGATGGCGATGGCAACGGTGTTGATGGTCGTTTGTGGTATCGGGATTTTGCTTATCGAACGCATGCGTTTACCGGGCGCGGGTGAATTTTAATGATAGGGGTAGACACGTACCCATTTGGGGTACAAGGAAAATAATGTTAGAACTTATCAACATCTACAAATCTTACGAAGGCCAGGCGCTTCTGCGCGGCATCTCCTTCACCGTCGCGGCGGGCGAGACCGTTTGCCTGCTCGGACCTTCAGGCAGTGGCAAGTCCACGCTGTTGCGGATTATTGCCGGTCTGGAAACCCCCGAGCAGGGCCAGGTTCGCTGGGATGGGGAGGACCTGGCTCCCGTCCCGATCCACCTGCGTAGCTTCGGGCTGGTCTTTCAGGATTACGCCCTCTTCCCGCATCTGAACGTGACCGAGAATGTGGCTTTTGGCTTGAAGATGCAAAACCTGGCCGGTGCTGGGATTTATCTGCGCGTAGCCAATATTTTGGAAATGGTCAATTTGGCAGGCTTCGGGGATCGCCTTGTTACCGACCTCTCAGGTGGCGAGCAACAGCGCGTGGCGCTGGCGCGTGCCCTGGCTCCCAACCCGCGGCTGCTGATGTTCGACGAGCCGCTAGGCGCCCTGGACCGCAGCCTGCGGGAGCAGTTGATGGACGAACTGCACCGTATCCTGCACAAGAGTGGCGTCCCGGCGATTTACGTCACACACGACCAGGAGGAAGCATTTACCCTGGCTGACCGCGTGTTCCTGCTCCACGATGGCGGTATTGTCAGCAGCGGGACGCCAGAGCAGGTCTGGAGCGATCCGGGGTCGGTTTGGGCGGCGCAGTTTTTGGATGCAGGGAATGTGGTTGCTGGAGTTGTCATGTCAAACAAAAGACCGTTCCAGGTTGAGACGTCTGCCGGAGTGTTTGAGTTGAATTGCAGACACGCGCATTCAGTTGGGGAAAAGGTCAATTTGCTGGTCAGCCGGCGCGGGGTCCGGCAAGCCGCGGATGGGAGGGTGAGCGGGGTAGTGGTCGACGTTATCTTCCGGCAGGATGGATTCAAAGTCACGCTGGAAAATGACCTGGATTTTTATCTTCCCAGCGCTCCACGGATGGGAGAGAAGATTTATCTCTCAATTCCAGCGACGGGATTAAAATGCCTTTTATGAAACTACCTATCACCGTCTTCAAGCGTGATCTGGCCGCCGAGGTTACATGGCAAAATTCAGCTCCCGACGGGACGCAGACGGTGCTGGACGAGGACGAGTTCGCTGCCCTCGACCTGGATGCGGAAACAAGTCAACAAGCCCGGGCGGCGCTGGAGGAATTACAGAAACTCTTCGCGGATAACAAAAACCCCGATCTCTCGTGAAGAAACCGGGGTTCTGATTATTAAGGCAGAAGCGTCAGTACTGGCAGCAGGGCGTACAGACCCAATGCTTGCCGGATGGGGTCCCAAAAACCGAAAAGCAGCCCGGTCACTCCAAAACAGCCACAACAGACTACCACAATTACCACGATAGCGATAATCCAAGGGTTGGTCTTTTTTGGAGCGGCCGCGGGTGGCGGAAGTGGTGTACCTGT
>JADGQD010000189.1 GCA_017882065.1 Anaerolineales bacterium
TGGCGGCATGTCAAGCCGAAGACCACCGGTCACGACTTGAAAAAGCGCGGTCTGCCGCCGGGGCCGGCATATCAGTCCATCCTGCAGCGCTTACGCGAAGCCTGGCTGGATGGGGAAGTAAAGACAGTGGATGAAGAGATGGATACCCTGGAGAAATTGATCAAACCATAAAAGCCTGGAGCGGACAATTCGTCCGCTCCAGCCATTTATCGGTTCTGCAATTTATCCAGCAGCGCCGCGCCGCGCAAGCCCAGGGCACGCGCAGATTCTCCATCAGCGACTGGAAACCATAGCCGCAATTCTTCGTCTCCCGCCTGGAAGGTCACGCCGATGTAACCGGCGTTGGGCCCCGGCGTGGCACCGGGCGGGAACGCGTCCAGCACGACCAGGATTCGCTCCAGAAGGTTGCCGAGGGCGGCGCGTTCGGCCAAGTCGGGCGCCTCCATGCGGATGCGGAAATCTGTTTCCATGGCTGCGAAATGGTCCACTTCGCCCGTCCCGGTGATGCAGTTTTCGCCATAGGCCTCGGCGGAAGCGGTCACGCCCGTCAGCCCGGCGGCTTCCAGCGCGGACTGTACTTCGGCGCTCAAGTCTGGCAGGGGCTGGGTGGCCCAGTTCCAGGCGCATTGAGTGTAACCAACTTCGGCGCTGGGTGTTTCGGTAACGGGAGCAGACCCAAGGTCTGGGGTTGTGCGGGGCAGGTTACAGGCTGCCAGGAGAATTGCCAGGAGCAGGATCAATAATTTGCGCATGTGTGTATCCTATTATGATTAGATCAGCGCGACGCACTCTGAAATAAAACGGCCATCGCGGAAGCCCGTGATGGCTGAAAAATTGGGGTCTTTGGGAATTCCCGCGGTAGAGGAAAAGATATGGATGCGTTGGGCAGGCGAAACCCACCCAACATACCCTGTTTATCCCAGCACCTCGGCGATTTCCAGAGAACCAATATTTTCCAAGATATTATGGTTTGGGAATGGTTGAAAAAAGGGTTTTAACTTTTGGATGGCGCTGACGGGTGGCAATAACCCAGCCGCGGATGATTTGACCGTACATGCGGAACCGCCAGATAATCCCGTTCAGCCCGCCGCGATGAAATTCGCTGGGCGGATGCCAGACCCCTTTCAGTGGTACGATGTGCTTGTGATAACTCTGCTGGCTGGCGGCTACTGTGAGTGCAACCTCGAAACCGTACCCGGCAGCAGCTTCATGCGAGATATGTTTCAGGATCTCGGCGCGCAGACCGCGCTGACCGGTCAGGAAGGGCATTGACCAGGAAGATAAGTCAGTGTTGATGTGCCCATGCCAGAAGAGACCAAGCGTCATATCGGCGTGGTGGTCAAGCACAGGTGTCATCAGGGCGAGGATGTGGTCCGGGGTCAGCTTGTGCAGGTCAGCGTCCAGCAAGAGCAGATAGGGCGCTGTGGTGGCAGCCCATCCGGTGAAAATGGCCTGCCCTTTGCCTTTGTTCCGTTCGTGCTGGATGACTTGCATGCGCCGGTCTGTTGCGGCGAACTTGCGCGCGATCTCGACAGTTTTATCCACTGATCCATCATCTACAATGATGATTTCATCGAGGATTTCACTGAGGTGCAAGGCTTCGAGTACGCCAGCGACATTGCGTTCCTCGTTAAAAGTGGGGATGATGGCGGCGATAAGAGGCTTGCCTAGGTGGTCATAAAGTGAAGACATAGGTGTCCCTTCTCCCTACGCTGAGTATACCATCTAAAAATTAAATAAACATTAGACCGAATGTCAGGGGGCGCCGAATGGCAAATCCTGAAGAGCCCGACTTGATGAAGCATTTCAGTGTGTAACCCGCCTGCGTTTTTGAGTATAATTCGTCCATTCCTTATCCCAACGGAGCCAGAATGACCCAGAAACCCACCGGCGCACAAATCCGCCAAACTTTTATTGATTTCTTTGTCGAGCATAACCATACCTTCGTCCCGTCTGCTTCGCTCGTGCCGGGTGGAGATGCTACACTTCTATTTACGAATGCAGGCATGGTTCAGTTTAAAGATGTTTTCCTCGGCACGGATAAACGACCTTACACCCGGGCGGTCGACTCGCAGAAAGTCCTGCGCGTGGCCGGCAAGCACAACGACCTGGATGAAGTTGGCCGCGACGGCACCCATCACACCTTCTTTGAGATGCTCGGCAACTGGTCATTCGGCGATTATTATAAAAAAGAAGCCATCGCATGGGCCTGGCAACTACTGACCGACGTCTGGGGCCTGCCCAAAGACCGGTTTTACGCCACCTGTTTCGAGGATGACAAGGGCAACATTCCCACCGACGAGGAAGCCGCTGAAATCTGGAAGCAGCAGCCCGGCTTCGAACCGTCGCATGTGCTGTTCTTCGGGCGGAAGGAAAACTTCTGGGAAATGGCCGAGACCGGTCCCTGCGGGCCGTGTTCGGAAATCCACTTAGACCGGGGCGAGGAATTTGACAACCTGGCCGGGAAACCGCACAGGTGCGGCGTAAACGGTGAATGCACGCGATATCTCGAACTGTGGAACAACGTCTTCATCCAATACAACCGCATTGACAAAGACACGCTCGAACCGCTGCCCGCCAAGCACGTGGACACCGGGATGGGCTTCGAGCGCATTGTCGCGGTCCTGCAGGGGGTGGACTCGAACTATAAGATTGACCTGTTCCAGGGCGCGCTGGAGGCGGTGCGTTCCCTGACCGGCGACTCGCTCGAAGATATGTACGCAAACTTCACTCCTTACCGCGTCATCGCGGACCACGCGCGCGCGGCGGCTTTCCTCATCGCGGACGGCGTCGTCCCCGGCAACATGGGGCGTAACTACATCTGCCGCATGATCATCCGCCGGGCAGCCCGATTCGGGACGAAACTCAATTTGCACGAACCCTTCCTGGCAAAGGCCGCTGAGGCGATTATCACTGCCTATGGGGATTTCTACCCGGAACTGGTTAAGAGCCGGGAGTCCATCCTCGACAACCTGACGCGCGAGGAGATCCGTTTCGCGCGCACGGTTGAATCCGGCACAGCCTATTTGCAGGGTATGCTGGACGAGTTGCAGAAGTCGGGTGGCAAGACGCTGGATGGCCGTAAGACCTTTGATTTGTATGCCACCTACGGCCTGCCGTTGGAGATCGCGCGTGATATTGCCCGCGAGCAGGGCCTGGATGTGGACGAGGCCGGTTTCCGCATCGCGATGGATGAGCACCGTCTCGCCTCGGGCGGCGGGAAGGCCATGGGCAAGTTGACCGGAGAAGATGCCGAGTTCTATGCCGGGATCATGAAGGGACTCCAGAAAGCGGGCAAACTGGGCAAGGGCGGGGTGGTGTACAACCCATATAAATGGATGCATGTTGAGGGCGAGGTGCTGGCGCTGGCCGCGGACGGAAAGTACCTCACAGAAGCCGGAGCCGGGGACCGGGTCGAAGTCCTGCTGCGAAAGGCCGGGTTCTACGTCGAATCCGGCGGCCAGGTTTCAGATACCGGTGTGATCAGCGCCAAAGATGGTTCTTGGGAGATCGAAGTGGCTGAAATGCGCAAGCCCTCAGCGGGCACGATCGTCCATGTGGGCGAGGTGGTCTTCGGGCATCCAAAAGCCGGGGACCCGGCA
>JADGQD010000190.1 GCA_017882065.1 Anaerolineales bacterium
GGACCTGCAAATCCTGACTCCGTCCGCGTTCACAGGCATCCTGCTGACGCGTGACGTGCCCTTCCGCTTCGGCTGGGTGCTGGCCGAGACCCACAGCGTCACCGCGGCCGGGACGCCCATCCAGACGTATGCCCGTTACCAGATCGTGTATGAAGTCCCGGCAGTGACGGAAAACCCGGGCTACATCGCCGTTGGCGCGGACGAGTGGCTGCCGGAGGAGTTGGTCGCCCTGGTCAATCCGCAGATCCCGGCCGATGCGGGCGCAAACACCTGCCGGTTTATCTACGTCAACCTGGCCGAGCAGACGTTGACCGTCTACGATAACTGCAAGCTGGTCTTCGCCACCTTGATCTCATCTGGAGCAAATTCCTGGACGTTCGAAGGCCGGTTTACCATTCAAAACAAAAATCCGCCTTACAGTTCGATCACTCCACCGGCTGAGTCCACCAGTGAGTATTACATCGAAGGCGTGCCATACTTCATGAGCTATGCTTTAAATTTCGGCTTTCACGGCGCCTACTGGCACGACAATTTTGGGACAGCGGCCTCGCATGGCTGCATCAACCTGTCTCCGGCGGATGCGAAATGGCTGTTCGATTGGGCCGGGCTGGGGGAATGGGTGATCATCAGCCCGGGGCAGTAAAATACCAAAAACAAAGACTCTCAAAAAATTTTTTTGAGAGTCTTTGTTTTTGGTATTTTACTGCCCCGCGCTGATGATCACTCGCTCCCCCAACCCGGCCCAACCGTACAGCCATTTGGCATCCGCCGGAGACAGGTTGATGCAGCCGTGCGAGGCCGCTGTCCCAAAATTATCGTGCCAGTAGGCTCCATGAAAGCCGAAATTGCCAGCGTAGGTCATGAAATAGGGCACACCCTGTATGTAATACTCGCTGGTGGACGTGGGCGGCGGCGTGATGGAACTGTATTCCACTTTGTAGAGAATGGTAAACCGGCCCTCGAACGTCCAGGAATTTGCCCCGGACGAGATCAGGGTGGCAAAAACCAGCTCGCATTTGTCGTAGACGGTCAAGGTCTGCTCGGCCAGGTTGGCGTAGATAAACCGGCAGGTGTTTGCTCCCGCATCGGCCGGGATCTGCGGATTGACCAGCGCAACCTTATCCTCCGGCAGCCACTCGTCCGCGCCGACGGCGATGTAGCCCGGGTTTTGCGTTACAGCCGGGACTTCATGCACGATCTGGTAACGGGCATACGTCTGGACAGGCGTCCCGGCCGCGTTGACGCTCTGGGTATCGGCCAACATCCAGCCGAAGCGGAAGGGCACGTCACGCGTCAGCAGGATGCCTGTGAACGCGGACGGAGTCAGGATTTGCAGGTCCGCCCCATCCATCCAGCCGTAATTAACTGGGTCAAAATAGAAAGTGCGGCCGTCACGCGTCTCGGTGGTGGTGTAAGCCACGTAAGCCGGATACTTCGGCAGATTCCCGAAATTGCCTGTGTGTGCCACGGCGTCCTGCGGGCTGACGTAGACCCTCGCCTTCGGGTTGTTGACCAGGGCATAGCTGTATTTCAACACCCCCAGCGACGGGTCGAGCGGCTGGTACCAGGCCGGTTCAGGCGTGGGAGTGAGTGTGGGTGTTTGGGTGGGGGTGGAAGTGGCGGTCCGCGTCAGCGTGGGGAGGGCGGTCTCCGTCACAGTGGCGGTCGGCGCAGGTGTCGGGGCCGGGTTGCAGGAGGAGAGGAACAGCGCAAGCACTGCCAGCATGAATATGGAGAACCATGGGGGAGGAACCACGAAGGCACAAAGGCCAGGGTTTAAAAATATTCGAGGCTTAGTGCCTTTGTGGTAAAGGAATTGGGCTTTCACAATATCTTCGGCCAATCCAGCAACGTGACTTCCGCCAGCAGGCGGGCGTTGACGTTGCGCTCCAGTTTATCAATTGCCCCCTGTGCGTCGCTGACCAGTTTCCGCACTTCAGGAAGAGTCAGCTTTGCCGCCAGAGCATCAACAGCTTTGGTATAGTCCACGTTGGCGAGCGGGGACTCAGAACCGGCAGTGCGCAGCAGCACGTCCCGCCAGAAGGAGAGCCACAGCAGCAGGGTCTCACGGAAGCGCTCTTTCGCCTCGTATTTCCGGTCGGTTAGTTTTTCAGCATAGGAGAATCGCTCGCGGCGGTTGGACTTGAGCAGGCTTTGCAGGTCGCCCAGGCGCATCTGGCGGAAATCCAGCGCTTCCTTGTCCTGCATCAGGCGCAGGGCGTACCCGGGCCGTCCGCCGGAGATGTGCGCCAGCAGGTGGGCGGATGCATCATCAGCATTGCCCCGTGCTGGAACCGGGACTACTTCGCCCCGTGCTGGAACCGGGACTACTTCGCCCCGTGCTGGAACCGGGACTACTTCGCGGTCTTTCAAGTAAGCTTCCAATGTCTCCACAGGCACCGGACGCAGCCGCAGGATTTCACATCGCGATGATATGGTCGGCAGGAGTTGCTCGGCGGTGTCGGCGGTCAGGAGCAAAATGACATGCGCCGGGGCTTCTTCCAGCGTTTTGAGCAGGGCGTTGGCCGCATTGGGGTTGGCTTCCTGGAAGCGCAAAAAGAGCGCCACGCGGTACTTTCCCTGGTAGGGTTTCAGCACCAGGCTATGCCGCACGGCGCGGATCTGTTCCACCTTCAGCGTGCCGCCTTCCTTTTCGGCTTGAATGACAGCCAGGTCGGCGTATTGCATCCGTTCGATCTGCTGACAGGTTTTGCATTTCCCGCAGGGTTCACCGGGAGCGACCGGGTTTGGGCAGTTTAAGGCCTGGGCGAAGCGCAGCGCCAGGGTGCGGCGACCCAGGCCGGGAGGTCCGGTGAATAGATAGGCATGGCGGACGGAATCATGAGTGAGATGCTGCTTGAGCATCTCCACCGCCCATTCGTGTCCGAGGAGGCCCCAATTTTCCGTGATAGTCCCGGTTCCAGCACGGGACATTGTCCGTCGTCCATCGTCCGGCGTCATTCTTCTCCCGCTCTCAGCCGCAAATACGAATCATACCGCTGGGGATGCACCCTGCCCGCCTGCACGGCGGCCCGCACCGCGCAGCCCGGCTCGGTCTTGTGGGTGCAGTCGTTGAATTGGCAGCCCGCCACCAGCGATGCCAGTTCGGGGAAATAGCCATCCAGTTCCTCCGGCTCGGTATCCCATAGCGCCAGCGAGCGCATGCCGGGCGTATCGGCCACGTAGCCGCCGCCCTCCAGAGGGAACAATTGGCGCACGGTGGTGGTGTGACGACCCTTCTGGAACGCCTCGCTGATCTCGCGCACCGCCAGCCCCAGCCCCGGCTGGATCGCGTTCAGCAGGCTGGATTTGCCCACGCCGCTCGGACCGGCCAGCGCAGATACTTTGCCGGTCAACCGCTCCCGAAATTCCTCCACGCCCTGGCCGGTTTGGGCGCAGGTATATATGACCGGATAACCGATGGGCGGGTAGAAACCGAACATCATCTCAGCCTGTTCGCGGCCCACCAGGTCAATCTTGTTGGCGATGATGACCGCCGGCAGCTCCTGTTTTTCGGCAATGACCAGGAACCGGTCCAGCATGCGCAGGCGGGGAGTGGGACGAGCACAGGCGAAGACGAA
>JADGQD010000191.1 GCA_017882065.1 Anaerolineales bacterium
CCCTGATCTAAAGGCTGATCCCATGTACAACTTTGACGCCCGCACACCTGACATGCTCGCCCTGCTCAAACGGCTGGTAGAGACCGAATCCCCCTCGCACAACAAAGCCGCCGTGGACCGCGTCGGCGCGTTGGTGGCTGAGGAATGCCATCGTCTGGGAGCGTCGGTCGAAACCATCCCCAATACTACGGCTGGCAACCTTGTTCTTGCCCGCTGGGGCAAAGGGGCGAACGGCATCCTCCTGCTCGCCCACATGGACACGGTCTTTCCGCTCGGTACGCTGGAAAAAATGCCCTTCTACGAGAAAGACGGCATGGTTTTCGGACCCGGTGTTTCGGACATGAAAGGCGGCATTGTCGTCGCACTGACAGCACTCGCCGCGGCGCTTGAGACCGGGAGCCTGGCTCACCCCGTCACGGCCCTGTTCACACCTGACGAAGAAATCGGCAGCGGGACGTCCCGGGCCATGATCGAAAAACTGGCCGCTGATTCCGCCCTGGTGCTGGTGCTCGAGCCCGGCATGGTGGATGGGTCGGTCAAGACCTGGCGCAAGGGGGTCGGCGAGTTCACCGTCCGGGTGCGGGGACGGGCCGCCCATGCGGGTGGCGACCACGAAAAAGGCCGCAACGCCATCGAAGAACTGGCTCATCAGGTGCTCGCCATCCAGAAATTGACCGACTACAACAAAGGTACCACCCTCAACGTCGGCGTGATCCGAGGCGGGATTGCCAGCAACGTCGTTCCAGACGAAGCCAGCCTCGAAGTGGACCTGCGCGTGATGCAGCCGGGCGAGGCCGAACGCATCCGCGCCGCCCTGCAGGCGCTCAAACCCGTTTTAGACGGCACCTCCCTCGAGGTGACCGGCGGACTCAACCGCCCGCCCATGCCCTTTAACGACACGATCAAAGCCACCTTCGAGAAGGTCAAGGCCATCGCCGCTAACGCTAACATCGAACTCAAAGCCAGCGGCACCGGCGGCGCCTCAGACGCCAACTTTGTAGCCCCGCTGGGTATCCCGGTGCTGGACGGACTCGGGCCAGCCGGCGGAGAGTATCACTCCGAACGGGAATATATTTTCAGGGACAGCCTGCCCGAGCGCGCAAAATTGCTGGCAGCCATCTTGCGTGAGTGGTAGGAAATGAAACGCACCTTCGCCTTTTTAATTCTCGTCTGCTTGCTGCTACCTTCCTGCAATTCCGCCACGCCTACCGTCTCCGCGGGACCCCTCACCGTCCAGTACACCGCCGCGGCCGCTCCCTGGCTGGCAGACCTGTACGACTGCGCGGGCGCGAATGTGGTCACCGCCGAGCAGCGTGCCGCAGACTTCCTGGACCCGGAATTAGTTAATTTGGCTATCCGCATTGGACAATCCGCCAACCTGACTTCCGCCGCCTACCAGATCGGCAGTGAGGAACTCCTGGTCATCCTCAATCCCCAGAACCCGATCAAAGCCCTGACTGCTGAACAAGTGCGCGGATTATTCACCGGGCAGGTCCTGAACTGGCGGGAGATCAAAGGCTCCAACGCCCCGGTGCAGGTGTGGGTCTTTTCCTCCGGCGAGGATGTCCAGCAGATTTTTGACCAGATCGCCCTGGGCGGCAGCCCGACCACGTCCACGGCGCGGCTGGCTGCAGGTCCGGACGAGATGACGCAGGCCATTGCCAGCGACGTCAACGCGGTCGGCATCCTGACCCGTCACTGGAAAGCGGTGAACGTCTCCGCTGTTTACACCGTCGCCAGCGTGCCGGTGCTGGCGCTCACGCCGGCCGAGCCGCAGGGGGCGGTTCAGGAACTTCTTGCCTGCCTGCAAAAGTGAAGTCCCTTGATTGAAACAATCCTATTTATCGCCGGTTCCATTTTTGTCGTCCGGGTTTCCATTCCCTCCCTGCGCAGGCCCGGTTCGCACGGTTTCTACCGTTTCTTCGCCTGGGAAGCCATCCTGGGCATGTTCCTGATAAAAGTGCGCGGCTGGTTTGTCCATCCGTTTGCCTGGTATCAAATCATTTCGTGGATTCTCCTTTTCGCATCGCTTGTACTCATCATCTCCGGAATTTATCTCCTCCGCCATGCCGGGAAACCGACAGACGCCCTCGAAGCAACCACGCAATTGGTCCAGAGCGGCATCTACCGCTTCATTCGCCACCCGCTGTACGCTTCGCTGCTCACACTGGCCTGGGGCATCTTCTTCAAGTCCCCATCCCTGCTGGACGGCTGTCTCGCCGCCGTTGCCACGGCCTTGCTCTACGCAACGGCGCGCGCCGACGAGGCCGAGTGCCTGGTCAAGTTCGGGGAGGAATACGCCGGGTACATGAAAAAAACAAAGATGTTCATCCCCTTTGTGTTTTAACCAGAACAGGCCGGCGCAAGTGCCAGTAAGATGCCTGCTCGAAGGAATGACCTGCCTGCAAAGCTTTTGCTTCCCCCCAGTGACGCGCCACCATTTGCACCCCAAATGGCAGTCCTCCCACCCATCCGCAAGGCACGGACAGCGCCGGGAGACCGATCAGGTTGAAGGGCGCAGTGAAACAGGTCAACTGGCGGGCGGCTTCGAGCGCATCTATCCCTGCGATGGGCGGAGCCGGGATGGGGGTGGTTGGCAGGAGCAGCAGATCATATTTGGTGAAGAACATCTCGAAGGAGCGGCGACCCTCGGCCTGCATCCGTCTCGCCAGGGCGTACTCACTGGGAGTTAACGCAGCGCCGGTCTGCAAACGCTGGAGCACATCCGCGCCGAACCAGTCCGGGTGCTCGGCCAACCGGTGGCGATGGAAAGCCGCCGCGTCGGCCTGGGTCATGCTGGTATTGGCCTGCGCCAGGTCCGCTAGCCAGGACAGGTCCACTTTCTCCACCTGCGCACCCAATTTTTTGAAAACCTGTGCGGCGGAATACACACCCGCCAGCACTTGCGGGTCAGAGACCTCGATGTACTCCCCCACCGCCAGCGCCACCCGCCAGCCTTTGATACCATCTTCCAAATGGACAAGATAATCGTCCACAGGCACATCCGTTGAAGCGGGATCGTGCGGGTCAAATCCGGCCAGCACCTGAAGCATCATCGCCGCGTCACGGACAGTGCGTGCCAGCGGGCCAACGTGGTCGAGGTTCCAGGATAGCGGGACGACCCCGCGGGTGCTCACCCGTCCGTAGGTGGGTTTCAGTCCCACCACCCCGCACAGCGAGGCCGGGATGCGGATGGAGCCGCCGGTATCGGTCCCCAAAGCGGCCAGGCACATCCCAGCCGCGACGGCTGCCGCCGATCCGCTGGAGGAGCCGCCAGTGATGCGAGAGGTATCCCAGGGATTCCTGACCGCTCCAAAATGCGGATTGACACCGGTCACGCCCAGGGCAATCTCGTGGGTGTTGGTCTTGCCGAGGATGACTGCCCCGGCCAGTTTAAGTTTCAACACCGCCTGAGCATCCTGGCCGGGTTTATATTCTTCATAAAACTTTGAGCCGGCTGTGGTGCGGACTCCGGTTGTTTCGAACAGGTCTTTCAATGCAACCGGGACGCCAAGCAGCACCAGGTCATTCAAATTAGACGACTGGAGGGAA
>JADGQD010000192.1 GCA_017882065.1 Anaerolineales bacterium
TTTCCACCTCCCAAGCCGGCAGGGGGATATTGTGCTGGCGGCCCAGTTCAAGGATGGTCTGGAGCCGGATATTGCCGTCCAGATGGCGGTGCAGCTCTATGAGGGGAAGGGAGAAGTCAATCACAGATGATTGCGCTGGAAATTTTGTCAGATGTGTTGATTCGAGAAGTTCAGGCCGCTTGCAGTTTAATGAGTTTGCGTTCTCCGGCCATACGCTCCAGTTCCTGGGGATTCAGCTCCCCATCCGGGCCGAGACTGATATTGAAATACTTCGCGTAGCCATGATATTGTGCAAAGGGTTCTTCCATATGGCCGCGACCTCATTGGGTATCTCGACAACTCACCTGCACTTACAGCGCAGGTGCAAATGTCGTCGCACACCGGGAGTAGGTTCCCGGTATGGCATTCTCTCCTGAACCTGTATTTAGTATACTGCTTTTTCGTCCGGGTTTGTGAATTAAGGCAGTCGGAAAAGTCGCCTATTCACGAAAAACGATTTGTTCTTCGGTCGGAGCGGCATCCAGCCGCCATTTGCGAAGCACCCCCGTGGAGCGCCTGTTTCGGTGCCATGAGACGCCGAAGCCATCGCCGCCTTGTCCCCCATTTCTGATTTGGAATGGAGGTAAGCCACTACATTACTTCTGTCCTCCAAGCGCCTCTAAAAAGAGAGTTATTTTTCTGCCGGAGTGATGGTATTATGTTCATGGTGTTCTAGCATTCGTTCGCCCGATCTATAAGGAGGTTGCGATGATTACTTCAAGAAAGGTGTCCAGAGGGAGACTGCTGGCGGTTGTATTTGGCGTACTGGCAATCGGGCTGGCGTGCACGTGCAATGGTTTGACGGTGATACCCCAGACCCCCACGTCCATCCCGCAGGAACCTCCCTCGCCTGTGCCACCCCAGTCAGTTACGCTGACCCCGCAAAAACCTCCCACGCCTGTATCGCAGGAATCTCCCACACCTGTTTCGCAAGCCGTGCAGGGACTTGATCCGACCGGCCCCTGGCTGCTCATCTCCGCCTCCGACGGGCTGTGGGCCACCAACCCGGATGGCTCGAACCTGGTGCAGCTCACGCAGGTGGAGTTCGGGCAAGACGATCTGGCTGGGGCGGTCCAACCCGGCGGGAATCAGGTTGTTCTGCTCACCTCCGCCGGTGACCGGTATCACCACCTGGCGCTCAACCTGCTCTCTCTGCCGGATGGCCAGATCCAAAAAATCACCGACCTGACCACTTCCCAAACGGAACCGGGTTCCGGCGCAGGGCCGGGCGATACGTCCATCGAAGCTGTGCGCGCCATTGCCGACAAAACCAGCTACGCCTGGTCTCCGGACGGGACAAAACTGGCCTTCATTGGCGTACTGGACGGGCCGACGGCTGAACTCTATCTCTACGATACCGCCACGAACAAGATCACACGGGTATCCCAGGATGACGCCCAAGACTACTGGCCATCCTGGTCGCCGGACGGGAAGTACATCCTGTTCTTCGGTGCGGACAGTTTCGGCACGGGGGCGGGATATGCCATGAAGGGAGTATGGTCAGCCAACGGGGATGGATCGAACGTCAGGCTGCTCTACGCGCCATCCAGTTCCGGTGAGGAGCTGGTCGGCTGGAGAGATAATCAAACCGCCGTCCTCGACAGTTGGAATCCGAGCTGCGGGTCAGGAGCGTTGCGGCTGTACAACATCGTCACTGCCGAAAAGACTGTCTTCCTGGAAGGCTGCTTCAGAAGCGCGGCAGCCGGGAAAGACTTGCAGTCAAATGCGGTCATGTTCGGTAAAGAGGATGGATTGTACCTGTTGCCCGCAGATGGCATTGAACCACAGAAACTTTCAGACAACCAGGTGGATTACATCAAGTGGGACCGATCAGGAGATATGTTTGTGGTGTATTACAATGATGGCAGCATAAGTACCTTTTACTCCGCTGACGGAAGCCATGAGGATGCCCCTGCCCAGGTTCAGGATGTGACCATGTACGGGATAATCTGGGCCTGGACAAGCTACGGTGGTGATCTACCGGGTGTTTGGATCAGCGGTCCCGGCATGGAGATCGGACAGATTTACGATGGGAAGGCTAATGCTCCAATATGGAGTTTCAATGACAACACATTGTTCTTCTTCAGCGTGAGCGAACTTGGGAGCGATCTCTATCGAGCAACTTTCTCCAACTACTTCCACGATGCTGCGCCAGTGACGCACCTAACCGGAAATGTTCAAGGTGTGGCCTGGGTGGGAATTAAATAATCTCTCCATAACGGCCGCTATTCTTACCAGCCCTTCTTTCCTTAAAAGGGAGTAAGGGATATTTCTGAAACCGGTTTCGGTTGTAAAATAGACTCAATGTCGGTCACAATAAATATCCTATTCCTTGCCGCTGAGGCGGAACCATTCGTCAAAATTGGCGGCCTGGCCGATGTGGCCGGGTCGCTGCCTCTGGCGTTGCGCGCCCTGCCAGTTCAGGCCACGCGCGGCGTAACGCTCGATGTCCGGCTGGTGCTGCCACTCCACCGCACCATCCGCGCCGAGGCAAACACTCTGCGCCTGGTGGCGGAGTTTTCAGTATACCGGCGTGGCGGAAACATCCCGGCACAGGTCTTTGAAATGTCATCGGGCGGAATGCCGGTCTACTTTATCAAAGGCGATCCGCTCTCCAGCTCTCTTTCTGTCTACTCCTCAGACCTGGCGGCGGACCGCGAAAAATACGCTTTCTTCTCGTTCGCCGCGTTTGAGTTGGCCCGCCACCTGGACTGGCAACCTGACATTGTCCATGCCAACGATTGGCATACTGCCCTGGCGCTCTACGCCTTGCGTACCCGCCCTGACCCGCTGCAGGCGCCTCTCCACACTGTATTCACGATTCATAACCTGCCTTACATGGGCGGTGACGGCTCGGATGTGCTGTCTGCTTACGGCCTCATGCCGCTTAACGACGATTCCCTGCCGAAGTGGGCGCAGACTCAACCGCTGCCTCTCGGGTTGTGGTCGGCGGACGTCATTGTCCCGGTATCACCATCCTATGCACGTGAAATCCTGACCCCCGAACTCGGCTGCGGCCTGGACCCTTATCTTAAGACCCGCACGAACAGCATGACCGGCATCCTGAACGGTCTCGATGTTAATTCTTGGAACCCGGAGACAGACCAAACTCTCGCGGCGCGTTTCACTGCCGATGAGCTCCCCGCCCGGGCGGCCAATAAAGCTGCCCTGCAAAATACACTTGAACTGAAAGAAGACGCGCGGGTCCCGCTCCTGGTGATGATCGGAAGGATTGACCAGCAAAAAGGCCTGGATATAACATTCGAAGCCTTGCGTCAGATGACAGACCGAAGCTGGCAGTTTGTCATTCTCGGCTCTGGTGACCCGGCACTCGAGTATGCAGCCCGCAGACTGCAAGCGGATTTCCCCGACCGCGTCCGTGCGGTTATCCGCTATGACGCGGCACTGGGTCGCCTCCTTTACGGCGGAGCGGATATGTTCCTGATGCCCTCGCGCTACGAACCCTGCGGTCTGGCGCAGATGATTGCCATGCGCTA
>JADGQD010000193.1 GCA_017882065.1 Anaerolineales bacterium
ATCGTGGCCTACTCGCTCTACACGTTCTTCCGACCCGAAACGCCCGGCAACCATGCCCTGATGCTGACCATCCCGTTCGTGATCTACGCCATCTTCCGCTATCTCTACCTCATCCAGGTCAAGCAGATTGGCGGCGAACCGGAAGAGATCCTGCTCTCCGACCGCCCCTTCCAGATTTCCATTTTCCTGTGGGGACTGGCCGTACTGGCGGTGTTCTATCTGACATAGGGCGGACGGCGTCTCCTCCGGGGATGGTCTCCGCCCCCAAACCTATGACAACATCTTCTGCTCCCGGTAAAATCATCCTGTTTGGCGAACACGCCGTTGTATACGGGCGTCCGGCGCTGGCTGTGCCGGTGACGCAGGTACAGGCAACGGCGACGGTAAGTGAAAATTCGCGCGGCGGGATCAAGATTGAAGCTCCAAATATCAACCTTTCCTCTGAACTTTCCAGCCTCGCCCCGGACCATCCACTGGCCGCCGTTATCCACAGTGTTTTCTCTACTCTTGGTATTTCGAACCCACCTGCCTGCACGGTGTATCTCCAATCCACCATCCCGGTCGCTTCAGGGCTTGGGTCCGGTGCGGCGGTATCGGTTGCCATTATCCGCGCCCTTTCAGCATTCCTCGGCCAGCCCTTTCCAGACGAGCAGGTTAATGCGCTGGCTTTTGAAGCCGAGAAGCTCTATCATGGTACGCCTTCCGGGATTGACAATACCGTGGTCACTTACGCCAAACCAGTCTATTACATCAAGAGAAAGCCCATCAAAACATTCCATGTTGGGGCGCCATTCATGATCATGATTGGCGGCACCGGCATCTCCGCCCCGACGAAAGAATCCGTGGGCGCTGTGCGAAAACTCTGGGAAGCAGATAAACCTCGCTGGGAAAAAGTTTTCACCAGGGTGGGGGAGATCGTCTGGAATGCACGCCAGGCCATCGAGCGCGGGGACATTGAAGAATTGGGCAGGTTGATGGACGCCAATCATGCCTTGTTACAGGCAATGACCGTCTCAAGCGTGGAATTGGACCAATTAGTGGAAGCAGCCCGCAAGGCCGGGGCGCTGGGAGCAAAACTATCGGGTGGCGGCCGCGGCGGAAACATGATCGCGCTGGTTGAGAAAGAAAACGCCCCGGAAGTGGCCAGGGCGCTAAGTTCCGCCGGGGCAAAGCGGACAATTGTCACGCAGGTGGCATAATGTCAATTCCCCTTGTTCCAAAAATGAAATCACTTCCAAAGTGATTACCAGTAAATTGAATACAAGGGGGTATTTATGGCAGTCGAAGCCGTCTATAAATACCCCGGATTTTTGAGAAGAACCAACGCCGGACTCTGCTGATTACAGAGTCCGGCAAGCTAATGGGCGGGTTTTTACGGCTGGATTGTGATGCTGGTGACCAGTGCATCGAGCATGGCGAGGGTGGGAATATAACTCTCGGGCGGCTGGGCGTTCAATTGATTGACCATGTCAGTGATGTAAGGCTCGTAATTGTTGCCAAAATCTTCCGGACTCATACCGCCGGGCGGGTTATCACCGTTGGCGGGCAGGATCGGGTGGTTGATGGGCAGGATCGCCGAGACCCAGTTCTGTCCGTCGCTGGTGAGTCCCTGGTAGGTGTAGAATAGATCCTTATTGTTTACCGGGGCATAGTATTGGGCGTACAGGGTTAGGTAGCGGATGCCAGTGCCGCTCACGAACGGGTTGACCTGGTATTGAGCATAAAAAGTTTGTGCTGCGTTGAAGACCGGCAGGAACGGCAGAGAATCACCGGCTGCACTGCCGCCGATCAGGGCTTGCAGGTCGGATATGCGGCCGGGGATAAAATCGGGCAGGAGTTCGGAGTAGCGCTGGACAGGGAAAACTGAAATATGCGGGGTGAAGAATTTATCGGAGAGTACATACCCCTGCAGGGTAAGGTTAGTGTACTGCGGGGTAACTTCCATCCCTTCGGCGCTCTCGGGGACGGTTTCGCAGTCATAGCCGGAGGCCAGCGCCGGGTCTAGGTAGAGTGCCAGTTCGTTGCAGGTGACGTTCGTGACCGGTGCGGGTGGTTCCGTCACAACCGGCGTGTTGGTTACCACAGGCGTGTTGGTTACCACAGCCGGGTTGGTTACCACAGGCGGCTGGGTGGCGACAGGTTGGGTTGGGATGGATGGAATGCTGCAGGCGAACAACATTAGTGCAAAAAGGATAAGCGGAATTCGTTTTTTCATGACAACTCCTTATCGGGCAGGATACTACAAAACCTGCTATTTTTCATGGCAACAACATTCGCAAGCATACAGCAAAACGGCCCAGGGTGCAAGTTATAAAAAAAGTAAATCTGTTCCTCCACTTGTTTACCATTCTGGAATGGGTTACACTTTCTTTAGCACTTTTCACTATGGAAACAAATACGGGCCTGCATCCCGCAGGATGTGCCAACGCACGCCGAGGACATCCTTTGCGCGGTGGACCGGAAAAACAAAGGGGAGCTGCTGTCCATCCTGGAGGCACGACGGACAGAGTTGACGCCCGCACAGTTGACCAGGTTCAAGAGAGTCTTGAAACAGATTGACCAGATATAAAGATCAGCCCTGCGAAGAAAGTACCTTCGCAGGGCTGATCTAATATCCGACAATTATTTTTGCGCGGCCACCGGGTTGACCAGTTTGCCGAGGCCTTCGATCTCGACCTCGACACTGTCGCCCGGCTTCAGGGGTCCAACCCCGGCCGGAGTGCCGGTGAAGATGATATCGCCCGGTTCGAGCGTCATCACGGATGAGATGAATGCAATCAACACATTCACGTTGAAGACCATGTCACGCGTGGATGCCATCTGGCGCGGCTGTCCGCTGACTTTACAAGTGATGACCGCGTCGGAGGGGTCGAACTCGGTGTCAATCCACGGGCCGAAGGGGCAAAAAGTGTCGAAGCCTTTAGCGCGCGTCCATTGGCCATCCAACTTTTGCAGGTCGCGGGCAGTGACGTCGTTACCGGCGGTGTAGCCGTAAACGTAGTTCTGCGCTTCCTGGGCGATGATGTTGCGCCCGCGCTTGCCGATGATAACCACCAACTCGGCCTCATGTTCGATCTGCTGGGACTGTGGCGGCAGGATGATGGGTTCGCCGGGGTTGATAATGGAAGAGGGCGGCTTCAAAAAAATCAGCGGCAACTTCGGCAGCTCTACATCGTGTTCCCTGGCATGTTCAGCATAGTTGCGCCCGATGCAGATGATCTTTGACGGCTGGGCCGGGGCGAGCAGTTTGACCTCCGTCAGCGGCGTTTCGGCTTCCAGGCGGCGGTACTCGCCATAGATGTCCCCTTCGATGGGGCCGACTTTATTTTCCAGGATCCAGCCATAACGCGGGGCTTCGTTCCTGGTTTGATAGCGGACAATACGCATGAGATTCTCCAGATTAGGGATTTCGGCAAAAGTGTATCACAGATGGCTAAATCTCGGTATAATAGCTCCGTTGGGCGCATAGCTCAGTTGGTTAGAGCGTCTCTCTTACACAGAGAAGGTCAGGGGTTCGAGTCCCTTTGCGCCCAC
>JADGQD010000194.1 GCA_017882065.1 Anaerolineales bacterium
TTCAACCGCTACCTGCTGGCGCTCTTCCCGGCCTTCCTGGTGCTGGCAAAAGTCCGCAGCCGGCCTCTGCGCCTGGCATTGTGGGTGGTATCATTCGGCCTGCAAACACTCTTGCTTTTAGGTTTCCTGGATTGGAGATGGATCGCGTGATAACTCGCTTTCCTGGCCGATTGGGAGTCCAGCAGCGCGCCCTGACTCCCTACCGCGCCGCCTTCTTCGACGCGCTGGCACTGGCCTGTGACGGCGGTCTCTCCGTCTTTGCAGGTCTGCCACGCCCCGAAGAATCAATTGCCACCACCGAGGCGTTGAACGTCGCCCGCTTCACATCGGCGCGCAACCTCAATCTCCTGCGCGACCCATTTTACCTTTGCTTTCAACGCGGCTTGCTCAACTGGCTGGCAGACTGGGATCCCGATGTACTCATTGTGGAAACCAACCAGCGTTACCTGTCGACGCCCGCTGCAGTCCGCTGGATGAAGCAGCATGGACGCCCGGTGCTCGGCTGGGGGCTGGGCGCGCCGCCGCTCATGGGGCTCTTATCCAGCCTGAGAAAAACTCGCAGGTTATCCTTCCTGCGTCAATTTGACGCGCTGCTCACCTACAGCCGCCGCGGAGCCGACGAGTACGCCGCTCTCGGTTTCCCTGCCGACAAGATTTTTGTAGCCCCCAACGCGGCTTCGCCACGCCCAGCGTCTCCTTTACCCCTTCGTTCCCCCACTTTTGACGGGAAGCCATCCGTACTTTTCGTTGGACGACTCCAGGCTCGAAAGCGCATTGACAACCTCCTGCAAGCCTGCGCCGCCCTGAGCGTAGGCGAAGGGCAAAAAAACAATCAGCCGCGCCTGGTTATCGTGGGCGACGGGCCCGAACGCACCACTCTGGAGAGTTTGGCAAAAACGATTTATCCTTCCGCTGAATTCCCCGGCGATAAACGCGGACCGGAACTGGCTCCTTATTTTTCCGCCGCGGATTTGTTCGTCCTGCCCGGAACCGGCGGGCTGGCGGTGCAGGAGGCCATGTCCTACGGCCTGCCGGTCATCATGGGTCAGGGGGACGGGACGAACGACGATCTCGTCCGCCCCACGAACGGCTGGCAGTTAGCGGGTCCGGAGACGCTCGCTGAAGTGCTACGGGAGGCGCTGTCAGATGTCTCTCGTCTGCGGGCGATGGGGGCGGAATCCTATCGGATTGTGTCAGAAGAAATTAATTTGGAGCGGATGGTGGAGATCTTCGTGGGGGCGGTCAACGAGCAATTTCACAAAAACACGCAGTAGATGCTTCTTCGCAGATTACAACCTTTTCCGCGGGAAACCGTAAGACTATATCGGAGGCAACAATGACTGAAAAACATGAACGCAAGAATAAAGTCCCCTGGGTTCTCTGGCCGTTCTGGGCTATCTGGAAACTGGTCGTTGGGATCGTCGCCGGGACCGGGCGGCTGGTGGCAGTCATCCTCGGACTGGTGTTTCTCATCGTCGGCGTGGTGCTGACTGTCACTGTCATCGGGGCCATTGTCGGTATTCCGTTCATTATCTTTGGTTTGCTATTGATGGTGCGGGGGTTGTTCTAGAAAATCAGATTCAATCCAGCGCACTTTGGATTGAGCGCTCCACTGGAAGTAGTGTTCCACGCCATTATCAGGGTTATGGAATTTCTTTCGGAAACAGTATACAAGAAAATTCGTCCGTTGGCATGACAAAAAACAGGCCATCCGATTTCCTGGAGAGCCTGTATCTTCTGAATATTATGGCTGACCTGGCTCCAGAACATAGCGTGCCAGCAGGATGATCACCATCAAGGATGCCAGAGTGAAAACGAGGACCCCCGGCCCCCACCAGCCGACCCAACTGAGCAACAATCCGACCGCGACGATGACAGACAGGAAGACCATGCCGAGCATCTGCTGCCGGATGTGACCCTCCAGAAGCCGGCTGTTGCAACCCCACAGCGTCAGCCCACCGGCAATTCCCAGCAGGGTTCCTAATAAAGCCAGGATGAACACCTGCATCCCGGTCACACCGGTCAGATTCAGGAACACAATCCCGCAGTTCGCGTCCGCAGAGGGGAGCACAAAAGCTGGAAATTGGAAAACATGTACCAGGATCAAATGCCCAAAGACCACATCGTCAGTCGTCAATTGCCAACTGACAGGCACCGTTTGATGGGCGGCCACCGAAATCTTTGTGCGGTCCGAGCGGACCGCCAGGATGTTGCTGATATCCGTCTGAATCGACGGCTCGACCAGACGGTCAGTGGTATTGTGGATATAGGCGGTGAAACTTTTGCTGTCGGAGACGGTCAGCATTGGCGGACAGGACAGATTGACAGTTTTATTGCCCTTGACCCCGTAACCGAAATAGAAATTGCTTTCGAGATCGGCCCAGACGGAACTGCCGAACAGGCCCATGCCAAGCAGGATGCCAGCAAAAAAGAGAATTAACCCCAATGCACGTAAAGGTTTATTGCGTGGCTTCATCATTGTCGTTCAACTCCGGTTCCGTTAGTTTTTTTCACAGCAAAGCGAAATTATACCGCCTCTCTGGAGCAACTCATTCTACTTTATCCGATCCGGAGCCTGACGGCAATCCCTCCCCAGATGCAATTCGTCCCCCTCTGCGGGATTGGAATTGAAAAGGCGTTGTGCGGGAAGTTCCGAAGAACCTTTTCACCGATCGGTTTGTACGCCAGATTAGACGACGGGCTTCTTTTCGGCGAAGAGCAACTCGCAGCCTGCGACGACAACCAGCGAACCTGCGAGCGTAACCAGCCATACTATCCCGGTTATCTGCTCGACCTGGCTCTCGCGTTTCTCAACCTCGCGCAGTGAGCGCCCCGCCAGGACAAACCCTGGCTGCGCCCCGCCGTAAGCGACCACCACCGCAGCAATCCGGACCCCGGACTCGGGTTGCCAGGATACCCGGTCCTCACCATTTTGACGGGTATAGTCGAAAACGCCGGATGGCAGGAGGGGAACTGTTCCATGCAAGAGGCCGGAGGAAGCCAGCGGCCCGCCCGTATCGTTATAGATAACCATGAACGGCGCCAAGCTATTGGATATTTCCACTTGGGCGACAGCCAGCACGGACTCAGGCGTTCCGCCCGCAACCAGGGCCGCGGAAGCATCTTCGGCCATCTGAACCTGCGGGTCATTCGCACCCTGGCGCAGCGACTGCTGGACCGACAGATAGACCAGTCCGCACAGCAGGGTGGTCACTGCCGCAAGCGGCAGCCAATGCCTGAGAATGTTTTTTACTTTCGACATGAATTACCTCCGTACAAGTAAGGATACCGTAATTTAAACCTTCTGCACATACCACAATTTCGTATCCATCCAAGAATTGCTCTCGCCGCCGTCCTTCGTGGAGCACATTGTACCCCGAGGGTATCCCCGAAGGGGACGGTGACGGGGACGCCGCCTGGAGCATAATTACCGGACAGGTCCATAGGGTACCAGTCCGCCCCCCCGTTTGATGTTTCCAGTATAGAGAATGTGGAGAGGTTGTGCAAGTGGGAAATAAAAAGAGC
>JADGQD010000052.1 GCA_017882065.1 Anaerolineales bacterium
CTCAAACTGCGCCGGCGCGGCAGGGCTGAAAAGACCAGATGCTCATAGTGCGCGAGCATGATTTGCATGGCGGGTTCAACGGCGTATTTTTCGGAGGCCTTGCGGGCTGCCAGCCCCATTTTTCGGCGCAGGCTGCGGTCGAGGCACAGACGGGTCAGTTTGGCGGCGTAAGCGGCCTGGTTTTGGCTGGCAAGGAAGCCGGTACTGCCATCCTCGATGGTATCGCCCACGCCCACCGAGCGGATACCCAGGGCAGGCAGCCCGGTTGCCATGGCCTCAATCACCGAAAGGGGATGGACTTCCGTCAACGAGGCAGTCACGAAAACGTCGCACATCGCCAGGTATTGCGGCATGCGGTCATACGCGACCATGCCGAAAAAATGGACCCGGTCTGCGACGCCGATTTCGGCAGCAAGTTTTTTTAGGTCTTTCTCTTCCGGTCCGCCTCCGATGATCAGCAAATGGACGTCCTCCACGGCCTCGGCTACGCCTGCGAAAGCCCGCAAAAGAAAGTCCACGTTTTTTTCCGGTCCCAGCCGCCCGGAATAGATCAGCAGGATGTCCTCCGGCTTATAACCGAATCCGAGGCGGCAGTCTTCATAAGTCTGCTTATAGAGTTCCAGCTCGACACCGTTGGGCACCACTTCTATCGGGCTGGTCACCCCCAGTTTCCGCAGAACATCTACCATTCCGGGCGAGGGCGAGATGACCAGATCCACGGCAGTACAGAAGGGCGGCATGTAACTCTGGAGGAAGCTGGCGCTGATTTCCTCGGGAAGGAGCGGCATATATGCCTGCGCGTACAGATCGTAACGGGTGTGGTTGGTGAAGACAATCGGAATGTGCAGCGGGCGGCAATAGCGCAGGGCCAGCCGACCGCTGAGGAATGGATGGTTTACGTGGACCAGGTCCATGGTCTGGAGCAGCGCTTTCGCTTTGCGGCTGTAGCGGAAGTTCAGGTAAAAGCCGGTATCCACCAGCGGCAGGCCTGGAGAGCGGATGACGTTCGTTTCTTCGTCGGGATAGTCGAGGTCTCCGAAGGTAAAAATAAAGACCTCGTTTCCGGCCTGTTCCAAAACCTGTTTGTTCAAGGAAATGTAATTGGTGATTCCGCTGACGTGCGGCTTGTATATATCAGCCATCATGCCGATGCGCATCCTGACCTCCGCAGCAATCGTAGAGTTCTCCGGGAATCGCCGAGGCGATAGGGTAACCAGGGGGTATTGGGCGGGCGAAGCCCGCCCAATACCCCCATATCTTTCCATGGATCATGGAAATTCTCACAACCCCATCGTAAGTCAAGCGAGATGGCCTGTCAAGGTGGGGTATAATTATTATGTTCAGGATGTTCCATCCATTGTTTATACGCCCCCTGTGGGTAATCTAAAATACGAAGGAAGTTTATGGCAAGCGTTCCTTTTACTTTGCCTCCGGACTACTGGAGGACTCTTTTCCTCGGCAAGAAAGACCTGGAATTTCTCAGCAACTATCTATTCGAGAACGAGACGCCGCTCACCGAGAAGGAACTCGTTCCGGTTCTGATTGACGAGCGCATCCGCAACGAGCGTGAAGCGCAGGCCAAACAGCAGCGCTCAATCGGCAAGGTGTATTTGCCCGAAGAGCATTATAAAGTGGGGGAGAGCTTGATCTTTCCGGCGCTGGAATGGAAAAAAGGGAAGGTCGTCAGCCTACGTCCCGGAGTAAATCCCGCCATGGGCGAATTTGAGGTCATTGAAGTCGAATTCGAGGGCGGGAGTTCGCGCCTGTTTGCCGCGGGTCTGGCGGACCACAAGCTGAATCAGCCGGTGGAAATTTCCAATGATGACCAGTTGCTCAACCCGGAAAACGTTATCAAGGCTTATGGTCCGGACCTAGAGCAGAAACTGGATAAAGCCCTATCTGCCGATGATGACCTGGTAAAAGTCGCTGCATGCTGGTTCCCGCGAGCGCTGCTGGTGGATATTAACGTCGGTCAGCTCAACCTGGCCGAGGCCGTACTGGACGAGGCGGCAGCCGGCAAGCCGCTCACCACGACGGCGTTAATCGAACAGTTGGAAATCTCAGAGAAGGTCAATCCGAAGTTGATTGAGTTCTCGATGAACCATGCCTTGCAGGAAGATGGCCGTTTTGACGAAGTTGGTCCGGCAGGCGAGGTTTTATGGTTTTTGAAGCGTCTTGAGCCGCAAGATGTTCAACAAATCCCTTTGCCGTTACGTTATATTGAAATCCCGTATGATCGCTCCATCCTCACAGGCGAAATGCTGGCTCTCGAAGGCGAACTGGATGATGAACTGGCCGAAAACGAACCGCCCGTCGGAGAGGTGGGCGAGGTGACCATCAGCCTGATTTATCCCCACTGGCGGGCTGGCACGCTCCCGGTCTCGGCGCGGGTGCGGAGCTTGTTTCCCACTGCTTACGAGTCGCCGCGCGTCCGCTTTACGCTTGTGGATGGGCAGACCAAGGAAGAGATCCCGGCCTGGGTAGTGCGTCAGCATGGCTATGTATATGGCCTGGGTGCGCTTTACCAGAAGTATGGATTGATCCCCGGCAGCCTGATTTCGGTGGCGAAGGGTAAAAAGCCAGGGCAGGTGATCGTCACTCCCAAGACTCGCCGCCCGACGCGTGACTGGGTGCGTACGGTGCTGGTCGGCAGCGATGGCAGGATTGTCTTTGCCATGCTCAAGCAGAATCTGACGACCGAGTTCAACGAACGCATGATCCTTACCGTTCCCGATCCTTCTTCCGTGGACGAAGCCTGCGAGCAGGTTGCCAAACAGCACTTGCCGTTCGAGCAACTGGTTGCCGATTTGATGCGCGAACTGGTCAAACTCAATGTGCAGGGACATGTGCATGCGCAGGAGCTGTACTCGGCGCTTAATATTATCCGCCGCTGCCCGCCGGGAGCGCTGCTGGCTTTCCTCACGAGCAGTTCCAGCTATAAGCATGTCGGTGACCTGCATTATCGTCTGGCCGAAACGGAGGCTGAGAATGTCTGAAGTTAAAAAGTTCAGCCTGATCAAACCGACTCTTCAGACACCTTTCCACATTGACTTCGAGTGGTGGCGCATCAAAGATACCAATTGGCATGTTGCTCTCCAGAGCCTGTTATGTCCCGAACACCAGGAAGCTTTTGCCGGTCTGCCGGAAGGCCAGATGATTGACTGGGTGGACCTGGAGAGTGCTGAGGTGCGTCAGTTGGACGGAGTCCAGAACACGCTCATCATTCATTGTGCCCAACAACCCGGTTTCCTCGATGAACATACTGCCCTGGTGGATGCCATTTTCCGCCTGCTACTGGCGAACGGTAACACACCCATATCGGCGGAGGAACTCGGGGCACGGCTCAACCGTCCGGCGGATATGATTCTCAAAACAATCGCCGGCCCGCGCGTGTACAAGGGCTTGAGACCATATGTAGCTTAGTTTTTCGGAGTGCAGAAGCAAGCTTCTGCAAGTTGCCCGGATGCCCCTGTAGCTCAACGGACAGAGCACCTGCCTTCTAAGCAGTAGGTTGTGGGTTCGAATCCCGCCAGGGGCGCTCCCCTCACCCGCACCATCCGCCATTTCTCTTGAAATTGGGGAGAGCTGGAAGGGGCAGGAGGAAAAATGATCACTGAACGTTTCGGGATTGTTAAATTCAGAGGGCAGGCTGTTACCGTCCTCGGCCCGGACCTGAAGCCGGGCGATGTGGCCCCGGAGTTTTCCGTCCAGACCCTCGACTGGTCTCCATATAACGGACTGGCGAACACACCGGGCAAAGTCCGCATCATTGCGGCTGTTCCCTCGCTGGATACTGAAGTCTGTGACCGCGAGACCCGCCGTTTCAACCAGGAAGCCGCAGCACTGAACAAGGATATTGCCATCCTGGTCATCAGCACCGACCTGCCCTTTGCTCAGAAACGCTGGTGTGGTACGGCCGGTGTGGATCAGGTTACCGTCCTTTCGGACCACATGGGTGCTGATTTCGGCACAAAATACGGCTGTCTCATTAAAGAGGCGCGCATTCTGCGCCGGGCGGCCTTCGTGGTGGACCGGGTCGGGAAAATCACCTACTCGGCCTACATGCCTGCTCTCGGCGAGGAACCAAATTACGCCGAGGTTTTGGCGGCGGCCCAGGCGGCGCTTTAGGCAAACCATTGCTCCCCCACCTGATGCGAGTTGTTGAGTAAGGAGGAAGTTATGCCTTCGCTGTTCCCGAAAGATTACCAGACAGAGCTTTCATTCTCCGGGATGCACGCCATTGGCTGGCAGGTTGGCATCCACTCTTTTACCTGGAGTCCGCCCACCGATGTGTACGAAACAGACGCCAGTTTTGTCATCCGGCTGGAAGTGGCCGGGCTACGCCAGTCGGATTTTTCGATTGAGCTTGAAGACAACTTTCTCATCATCAGCGGCGTGCGCAGCGAATCGCCGGAGAGGCGCACATATCACCAGATGGAAATCCGCTTCGGTGAATTCAGCACAGCAATTGAAATCCCGGCTGGCGCGGATGTGAGCAAAGCCCAGGCCGATTACGAAGACGGTTTTTTGAATGTCGTAATGCCCAAGATTAAACCGACCACTATCAATATCAAAGGCTGATAGTATTCCATGTCTGCATCCCGTTGGCATACAGGTCCGCTCGACGTATTCGACTGGCTCCAGGATAGTGATACCTCGCTGGAAGACCTGTTCCTGCCGTCCATTTTTACGCGCCTCCAGAAAAAAGACGAACAGGATAAAGGTCTGGTAAAGCCCGCGTCTGTGGACGGGGAAACGATAAAGTACCCTGAAATTATCCCGATCCTGCCCCTGCGCGGTGTGGTGGTCTACCCCCAGACGGCTGTCCCCCTGACCATCGGCCAGCCGCGTTCGATCAAACTGGTAGACGACGTGTCCGGCATGACTGAAAAACTCATCGGCTTGGTGGCGACGCGCAACCCGGAGATTGAAGAACCCGGCCCGGCGGACCTGTATACTGTCGGCACGCTTGCGACCGTCCACCGGCTGTTCCGTGCCCCGGACAATACCATCCGCCTGCTCGTGCAGGGACTGTTGCGTTTCCGGGTGGTGGAGTTCGTCGAGACGGAGCCGTATCTCAAGGCCCGCATTGAGGTTTTTTCGGAACTGATCGAGACCGGGCTGGAGATCGAGGCGCTGGCCCGTTCAGCGCGAGACCAGTTCGAGCAGATTTCGGGGTTGACGCCTTCCATACCACGCGAACTGGTGGCATCCATTGTGTCACTCGAAGACCCGCTCCAAACGGCCTACACGATTGCCAACTTCCAACGCATCGAATTAAAGGATGCCCAGACTCTGCTTGAACTGGACTCGACCAAAGCCAAACTGGAGAAACTGGTTGACCTGCTGGTGCGCGAGGCGGAAGTACTCTCGCTGGGTGCGAAAATTCAGAACCAGGCCCGCTCGGGAATCGAGAAGGTTCAGCGTGAATACTACCTGCGCGAGCAGATGAAGGCCATCCAAAAGGAACTGGGGGAGAATGACGAGCAGACGGTCGAGGTAGAAGAGTTTCGCAAGAAGATTGAAGCGGCCAAAATGCCCGAAGAGGCCGAGAAACAGGCCCGCCGCGAAGTGGACCGCCTGGCACGTCTGCCCACCGCCGCGGCCGAATACGGTGTCATCCGCACCTATCTCGATACGATGGTTACGCTGCCCTGGTCGCAGGGTACGAACGATAATCTGGATATTGCGCATGCCCGCAAGATCCTTGATCAAGACCATTACGGTTTACAGGATGTCAAAGAGCGCATCCTGGAATTCCTGGCTGTCCGCAAATTACGCCTGGAGCGCAAGGACGAGAAAGCCGAGCCTTCCAAGGACCTCATCCGCCGCGAGCGCGAGGGCGTGATCCTGTGCTTCATCGGTCCGCCCGGTGTCGGCAAGACCTCGCTGGGGCAATCCATTGCGCGTGCCATGGAGCGCAAGTTTGTCCGCATTTCACTGGGAGGCATGCGCGACGAGGCTGAGATCCGCGGCCACCGCCGCACGTACATCGGCGCCATGCCGGGACGGATTTTGCAGGCTCTGCGCCGGGTCGAATCGCGCAACCCGGTCTTCATGCTGGACGAAGTGGACAAGCTGACAATGGATTTCCACGGCGACCCGGCCTCGGCGTTGCTCGAAGTGCTTGACCCGGAGCAGAACATTGAATTCCGCGACAATTACCTCGAAGTCGCTTACGACCTTTCGCAAGTGTTCTTCATTACTACTGCCAACACGCTGGAGACCATCCCGTCTCCGCTGCTGGACCGCATGGAAATTATCCATCTTTCCGGCTACACAGAGAGCGAAAAGATAGCCATTGCCAAAGGCTACCTTGTCCCGCGCCAGGTGCGTGAGAACGGATTGCGGCCCGTGGAAGTTAATTTCAGCAAAGATACCCTGAAAACCATTATCAACCAGTACACGCGCGAAGCCGGCGTCCGCAACCTGGAACGTAAAATCGGTGCCGTCTGCCGCAAGCTAGGGACACGTATCGCCGAGGGTAAGAAACAGGCGTCCAGGATTACGCCCAAAGCAGTCAAGGAATTGCTCGGACATCCCATCTTCCTCGAAACCGGAGAGATAGACACGCGCACGTCTATTCCCGGCGTGGTCCCCGGCCTGGCATGGACGCCCTACGGCGGCGACATCCTGTTCATCGAAGCCACGCGCATGCCGGGTGGAAAAGGCTTCCAGGTCACCGGGTCGGTGGGGAACGTGATGCAGGAATCGGCCCGGGCGGCGCTTTCCTACGTCCGTTCGCATGCGGTCGAGATTGGTATACAAAAAGATTTCTTCGACAAGTCCGACATCCACATGCACATCCCGGCCGGTTCCCAGCCCAAAGACGGTCCGTCGGCGGGAGTCACGATGGCAACCGCCCTGGTTTCTTTGATTTCCGGTCGCCCGGTCAAGAAAGGCGTCAGCATGACCGGTGAGATCACCCTGCGCGGCCAGGTCATGCCCGTCGGCGGGATCAAGGAAAAGATGCTGGCCGCCCATCGCGCCGGACTGAAGACAATCATCCTGCCCAAACGCAACGAGCTGGACGTTGAAGATGTGCCCGAAGAAGTTCGCAAGACAATGACTTTCGTCTTTGCTGAGTCGGTCAATGATGTGTTGAAGGCCGCTCTGGAGAAACCAGTGAAGTCCACAAAAAAACCGCCGCAAGGGAAAAAGAATGGTAAAAGTGCTTCTGGCGGATGACGATTTCACCATGGTTGCGCTCCTGAAAACCCTGCTCGGTATGGAGGGCTACCAGGTGGCGACTCTGTTGGACAAAACAGGTGACATCCTGGACAATATCCGGCAAGAGAAGCCGGACGTTCTGTTGATTGACATTTTTCTTGGCGACAGCAACGGAATGAAAGTTCTCCGGCAGATCCGCGAGACGCCGGATATGAAAGACCTAAAGATTGTCATGGTTTCCGGTATTGATAAGGCCGAGGAATGTCTGGCTGCGGGAGCGAACGCCTTCCTGCTCAAGCCATACATGCCCGACGACCTGTTCGACCTGCTCCGTTCGTAGCGTTTGGGGACCCTGTGACTGAAGTGCGTATCCGGGAATTCCACTACCCCGAAGATTATCCAGCTGCCCGGCTTATCTGGGAGAATGCCGGTCCGGGTATTCAACTGCGCCGTTCCGACGATCCGGTAGAGATCCAGAAAAAACTCCAACGCGACCCCGACATGTTCCTCGTCGCCGAAGCGGATGGCAAAATACTTGGCACTGTGGTCGGCGGTTTCGACGGGCGGCGTGGCATGGTCTACCATCTGGCGGTGACAAAAATTTACCGCAAGCAAGGGATTGGCGAGTTACTCATGGATGAATTGGAACGCCGCCTGAAAGCGAAAGGCTGTATACGTTGTTACCTGCTCGTCACAGTTGAAAACGAAAGCACCATGCGTTTCTACGAAAAACGCGGCTGGGCGCAAATGAAAAACGTAACCACCTACGGCAAAGACCTGGAATGACTCTCCGCATCGGCATCCTGACTTCTTCTGACCGCTCCTCACGCGGGGAACGCCCCGACCTCTCCGGCCCGGCGCTGGCGGAGCTTGTCATCGCTCAGGGCTGGACGGTAGCCCACACGGCCATTGTACCGGACGATCTGGATGTGTTACGCGAAACCCTTGCCACTTGGGCCGATAGCGGCGAGATGGATATTATCCTGACCACCGGCGGGACCGGCTTCGCCCCGCGGGATGTCACTCCCGAAGCGACAAGCCTTGTGATTGACCGCCAGGCTCCCGGTCTGCCCGAAGCCATGCGCCTGGAAAGCCGGAAGGTCACGCCGCACGCCATGCTTTCACGTGCGATGGCCGGAATGCGAGGCAAGGTGCTGATCATAAACTTGCCGGGCAGTCCGAAAGCCGCCGTGGAGAATTTGCATGTGGTGTTGCCCGTTCTGGCTCATGCGGTCGAGTTGTTGAAAGAAGACCCGGATGCCGAGAAGCATCACTAAAATCCTCTTGCCACGTTCCTGTAACTGGCATATAATCCCGCCCGCTTGCAATTTTCAAAAAGGAAGAACCTATGATTGATGTAAACAACCTTCGCAAAGGCGTGACCTTCGAACTCGATGGCAACCTGTTCAAAGTAGTCGAATACAGTCACCACAAACCTGGCCGTGGCAATGCCACCATTAAAATTAAAGCCCGCAACCTGCGTACCGGCTCCAACATTGAAAAGACTTTCATCTCTGGCAGTCAAGTCCAGGATGCCCGCCTCGATTTCCATACTGTCCAATACCTCTACAACGACGGCGACAACTACTACTTCATGGATCAGGAAACGTTCGATCAACCTGGCATCTCCAAAGACATCATTGGCGAATCGGCTGGTTTTCTCCAGGAAGGCATGGAGTGCAAGCTGACCTTCTATGAAGGCAAACCACTTGACATCGAAATGCCCACCTCGGTGGATCTGAAAGTCGTCTATGCTGAAGTGGCTGTGCGCGGTGATACTGCCACCGGTGTGACCAAGAAAGTCAAGGTTGAGACCGGTTTCGAGGTGCAATGTCCGAACTTTGTAAAAGTAGGCGATACCATTCGCGTTGACACTCGTACCGGCGAGTACCTGACCCGCGTGTAATCAAATCCTCCCGCAGGATCAAAACTGCGGGAGAGTGCTACAGGGTACTGCGCAAAGATGTGAACCCACAGGGTACTGCGTAAATATCCGAACCAAAATCCCGTTATTTCCGAGGCTTTCAATACTGAAAAGTTCAGAGATTAATCCAAGAAGCAGTAAATTGCGGTAAATCCCTGTATCTTGGCTGTTCAAAGTTCAAGTATTAATACAAGAAGCAGTAATTGAAAAATGAAAACACCTGCTGGAACTGAATGTAAATATTTTTACGGCGACTACTACCGCGGCCGTGAATATGAGGAGTGCCGCCTGCTCGACGCTGCCTGGACCCGCGACCTGTGCCGCACCTGCCCGGTTCCGTCCATTGGCCTGGCGAATGCCTGCGAATTCATGCAACTGCGCGGCGAGGTGATTCGTCCGTTGGCAGCCGCATTCCGGCGCCGAGTCAAGGTGACAGCTTTTTGTGAAAAGACTCAGCGGTCCGGTTTCGACCCGCATATTGGCTGTGGGGAATGTCATCCTCTTCCGCCTGTGTTTGAAGAGAAGAAATAAATCCATAAGCTCCCGCTGCCGTCCCGGATACCCGAAGGGCATGGCGGCGAGGACGCTGTCTAGAGTTGCCATGCCCATCACACTCCTCCTCGACCTCGACGACACCCTGCTCGAAACCAACATGGACGTTTTCATCCCGGCCTACTTCAAGGCTCTCTCCGCCGCGCTGGCGGAGAAAGTGGCACCGGAGGTGATGATCCCGGCTCTGACAGGCGGGACGAAGGCGATGATGGTTAACATGGACCCGGCTCTCACCCTGCGGGAAGTCTTCGATGCCTATTTCTTTCCAAAGCTCGGTTTGGACCGCATCACGCTCCAGACGGCGATTGACCGCTTCTACGATGAAATCTTCCCAACCCTGGGTGCCCTGACGAAGCCCATCCCGGAGGCTGTCCGCCTGGTGGATTGGGCGTTCGCGCAAGGCTATCGGGTGGTCATTGCCACCAACCCCTTCTTCCCGTTGAAGGCCGTCCAACACCGTCTGCGTTGGGCTGGCCTGCCGCCGGAGAAATATCCGTTTGCGCTGGTGACTTCCTACGAGACGTTTCACTTCACCAAAGAGACGGTCGCTTACTATCCGGAAGTTTTAGCGCAATTGGGCTGGCCGGAGGACCCGGCTGTGATGGTTGGCGACGATATAGACCGGGAAGTCAAACCGACCCAGGCTGCCGGGTTTCCGGTCTTCTGGGTCCGGAAATCCGGTGAAGTGTCTGCGGAACCGGGCGAGGTTCCGCAGGGTAGTCCCGGTTCTCGCACGGGGCGGGGTAGTCCCGGTTCCCGGATGGGGCAAGGGACGTTGGAATCGTTCCGCGGCTGGCTGGAAAAAGCCGACCCTGAAACGCTCAAAATATCATTCAAGACACCCTGGGCGCTGTTAGCCAACCTGCGTTCCACCCCGGCTGCCATCGCCACACTGGTCGCATCCCTCTCGCCGGACGCCTGGAGGCGTCAACCTGCACCCGCTGAGTGGTGCCTGACCGAAATCATCTGCCATCTGCGGGATGTGGAGCGCGAAGTCAACCTGCCGCGCATCCGCAAGCTGCTGGCAGAAGAGAATCCTTTCCTGGCTGGCGAAGTCACCGACCGCTGGGTGGAAGAACGTCATTGCGCCGAGCAGGATGGCCGTCAGGCTCTGGCCGATTTCATCACCGCGCGTAAGGAAGCACTCGGCCTGTTAAACGGCCTGCAGGCTGAATGGTCCAGAACGGCCCGACATGCCATCTTTGGTCCCACCACTTTGCTGGAACTGACCGGCTTCGTCGCCGGTCATGACCGGGCGCACGTCCAGCAAATATGGAAGACGATACAGGGCGGCTGGTAATTTTGGACTGAATGTGGTAAATTAACCTTCGTCGAGTTGGAAGGAGAAATTTATGAGTTTCTTGCGTGAATTTGGTTTGCCTGAACTGCTGATTATCCTGGTGATCATCGTGATCCTCTTCGGCCCAGGCCGCATTGGCAAAGTGGCCGGCGAACTTGGCAAAGGTAT
>JADGQD010000195.1 GCA_017882065.1 Anaerolineales bacterium
GAATCTCCCGGCGCACCAGATCCCCTGCAGGGACTCGGTGCGCCGTTTTGGGTCTTTTGGAATCGCCGTTTTTTTATTACAAGCTGTTAAAATTGGGTATTGGTCGATTATTTTTAACTGGAAGCGCTCCTCAAGAAGCACTCGACTGGCTGCTCGACCAGCCGGCCTGTGCAGGAAGGTATTCCATGCACGCAAAATTCCCCGTCACCGTCCATCTCTTCCTTTTCCGCGGCAACCAGATCCTGCTCCTCCGGCGCTACCAGACCGGCTACATGGATGGGCATTACAGCGTCCCGGCCGGGCACCTGGACGGGGAGGAAACAGTCCGCATGGCAGGGGTCCGGGAAGCGCGCGAAGAGATCGGGGTCCGGATTGACCCGGCGGATATGGTCTTCGCCGGAGTGTTCCACCGTCACGATGACGATGAGCGGGTGGACTTTTTCGTTCAGGTGCGGAACTGGAGCGGGGAACCGGTTAACGCCGAACCGGGGAAGTGCGACGAACTGCGCTGGGCGGACCTCGACGACCTGCCGGAGAACACCGTCCCCTACGTCCAGCGGGCGATTGAAAATTTTCGGGCAGGGATTCCGTTTGAAGAATTTGGCTGGAAGAAGGATTAAATCTGTCTCCAGGTGACAATTCCACTGGATCGCCAATCAAAACAAAACGGCGCGCCTGACGGTGTGCCGATTTGTATGGATAATTTGTAACTTCTCAAAAAAGTGGGGTATGGGGGTTCGCAAGCGGGCGAAGCCCGCTTGCGAACCCCCATCTTCCCCCCAATTATTGAGAAGATACGATAATTTGTTACGGCTGTGCGGTCGGTGGGAAATAGATGTACAGCACCTGGCCCAGGTTTTCGTCCCAGCGGCCGTAATGGGTGCGGTCAGCCATCTCGGCCACCGCGGCCAGCGGCACCAGGCGCACCGCGGTCCCTTGCCCCGGATAAGCGTATGTTCCAATCTGCATCCAGTCTCCCGGCTGGGTGTTGGCCGGGTTATCCGGGAAATCCTCCCCGGCAGCCGGCATCAAAGACTGGACGTAAACCCGGTCCGGGTTCAAGCGCACCCACAGTCTGGCTTCGAAACGGAAACCCTGGAAAGCCTGGTGAATGTGGGGCTTATCCTGCGCCGCCTGCACATGGTCCTCCTGCGCAAAGACCAGCATTACCTCCAAATCAGGCATCTTCGAGCGCAGGTCAATATAGCGGCTTGTGCTTTGGCGGAACGGCCAGTCGCGGGCTGCTTCCTCCGGCGTGGCTAAATCGGCCGGCCAGGTTGAAAGCGTGAGAGCGCCGTTATCCAACAGGGATTGGGTAAGCGCAACCGAGTAGGTGCGTTTCCCAAATATGACCGGGACGCGCCAGCTCAAGATATAGTCACTGGCGCTGATGGTACCGCTGTCGTCCAGGTCGAGGTAGGCGCGGCCCACTGCGTTAGTGTGGTCATCCGTGTAGGTCGCGTCCCAGCGGACGTTGGTATAAGTCAGGTTGACCGCCGCCGAACTATAACTGGCCGGGTAGTTGTAAAAGGGATTGTAGACCGACTGACCGGCATCGTTCAAATAGCCAGCCTCCAAACACGAGAGCGTATCCACCGTAGGGTTTTCGCGTCCGACAAAATACTGCACTCCCGGCAACACCTCACCGTACAGGGAAAAAACGTTGACAACTGCAATACCCGCATCCGAAAAGGCATACAAACCCACTTCATTGGTCAGCGGTGTGCCTTGGACGAGAGCCGAGATGTAACCCCCATCTTTATCCGGAATGATGCCAGACGCGAAGCGGATCACGTCCCGCAATATCCGGATGGACTGCTCACCGCCATAGTCAAATACGCCGCTGCTCTGGACTCCGGTCATGACATCCGTTTGACCGGGCCACAGGTAGCTGACCTGGATGAGACCGATCGAGGTGAGGTCCGGGTCCGTCATAAAGCGTCCCGCCTTACTGAAAATTGGCGAGGCGACCACCACCACCCCCGCCCCCTCCGGATAACGCGCCTTCTGAGGCGCAGCAACCATCACGGCAATATCCCCGACTCCTTCCGAATTGATATAGGTGGTCTGGATTTGCCCGCTAAAACTCACTACCGGGCAGTCGAGTAGACAGGAGAAAGATGTCTCGCCGCTATCGCAGAAGCCGTTCCCGCAGAGGGTATCGAGAGTCGGTGAGGAGATCGCGGTGGCAGCCGGGCTACATCCAACGAGGCTTGCGCCGAGCATGGCTAAGGCAAATAGGGTCAGGGTCAAAGAAAGAATCCGGGAGTGTTTCATTTCATCCTCCGGGGTTCATTGTAGCACGAGCCAAAACGCTGCCGGAAGGGTTCTTTGGGAATCACCGTGAAATAGGAAAGATATTGGGTATTGGTGGGCGGCTTTGCCGCCCACCAATACCCTAAACCCCGAGCTTGTGAAAACCGTGAAGCGACACCACAGAAGAGGGTTGCAAGGATGAATAAAACACGGTAATATTGGGTTGCCATGCTTCGAATCCTACTCATATTCGTCTTGCTTGGCTTTACAAAGTCAGCGAAGCCTGACAGGTGAATCGTACCTGCCAGGTTTTTTTGTCGTTGTCCATATCCTAACTTAAGGAGTAAGAATGCAGACACCCTGGGAATATCGTTACGCGAACCGGACACAGCGGATGGGGAGTTCGGTCATCCGTGAATTGCTCAAACTGACCGAGCAGCCGGATATCATCTCTTTTGGGGGAGGCTTGCCTGCCCCGGAAGTTTTCCCCATCAAACAATTCCAGGTAGCCTGCAATTATGTGCTTGAGCACGATGGCCCGCAATCGTTGCAATACAGCACAACGGAGGGTTATCGTCCTCTGCGGGAAATGATCGCCCGTCACACCGGTCGCTACTCGGTCACCGTCACACCAGATAACATCCTGATCACCTCCGGCTCCCAGCAAGCGCTGGATTTTCTTGGACGGGTTTTCATCAACCAGGGCGACCACATCGTGGTCGAATCACCCACTTACCTCGGCGCGCTGCAAGCCTGGAATGCTTACGGAGCACAGTACATCTCCGTGCCGTCCGATGAAAACGGCATGATGACATCTGAACTGGAAAAAGCGCTGCGCATCGGACCGAAATTCATCTACGTGCTCCCGAACTTTCAGAACCCGAGTGGCACGACCCTCAGCCTGGAACGCCGCAAGCAGTTGGTCGAACTGGCTGACCGGTATGGTGTCCCGATCGTCGAAGACGATCCCTACGGGCAGTTGCGGTTCGAGGGCGAACATTTACCCTCGCTCGTCTCGCTGGACAGCCAGTACCGCGGCGACGATGGCTGTTACACCGGGAACGTCATTTATCTGAGCACCTTCTCCAAACTGCTCGCCCCCGGCATCCGCCTGGCATGGGTGGTCGCGCCGGAGCAGGTCATCCGCAAACTGGTCCAGGCCAAGCAGGCCGCGGACTTGAATACCGCCGCTTTCAACCAGATGGTGGCTTTTGAGGTGGCCAAGGGTGGCTTCCTGGATGAACATGTCAAATTTATCAT
>JADGQD010000003.1 GCA_017882065.1 Anaerolineales bacterium
TTATCCCGTTCTGTTTCTCAAGAGTATATGCTTTATAAATGCAAAGTGTAAATACAATAAGAGTTACTAGATAGGATCCCGCTGAGAAATGCGCGGCCATCGGTATTATGGCGCAAACCACCCATAGCAAAGCTGCCTTAATAGACCATTTTTCACTCAACCAGATCATCGCAGGAATTAGCAAAACCAGATCATACGCATATGATCTTGGCGCACAGAATAAAGAAGCCGCCATTGCCATTGACATTAAAGGAATTATCGGTAAAGACCGGAACCTGATTACTACAAATGCCGCGATGGCTACTAAAATGATCGTGAAAAGAAAATTAGCCGTTCCTGAATAATTCTGAGAAAGACCCAGAAATGTCGGGAAGGTAGAGAAATTCCATAATGGCACAATTCTATGTGTGCCTTCCTCAAGCAAGCCCAGCATTTGCTCAAACCAATGAGGCGTGATCAAGGTTTCGATACCAATTAAGAGAAATGTGACAATCGAGCCTGTAATTAGAGTTTTCTTCCCGCCCATCCATAGAACCAGAGGAATAAAGATAATGAAGAGGTGGGGTTTAATAAGAAGAAAAGGTATCAACAGCCCTGAAATAATTGGGCGACGTTTTGCGGTCAGGAGAATGACCAGAACAGATGCACCAAGAATCAAAAAGGACATTTGCCCAACGCGATAGGCAAGCCAGCCCATCCAAAGGCACATCGAAAACATGTAGAGGCGGTCGAAGATGCTGAATCGCTTATCTTGGTTTGCAAGCACATTTATGGATACAAAAGCGATACTGAAACTGATCACATGATAAATAATCCATGCGACCTGTCTCGAAAAGAACGCCAAAGGGATGAACATCCAACTTGTCCAAGGGAAATACCAGAATGGCAAATGGTTGATGCCGTAATAAGTATAAATAGACAAACCAGATATGGCATTTCGGGCGGAACTGAAAAAGACATCGAAATCTATAGGGGTATTAAAGGAGTGTATTACTGTGTAAACAGCAAAGTAAATAACAGCTTCAAAATTTACAATTACAAAAAACCCATATAGGATTTTCTTAATGCCCATACACCAGCTCCATCAACTCTCAGGTAGGTATGTTATTGGATAGAACGAATGAGAGAGCAGTTTTCTTACTATTCCAGATCATAACTCTTTTTTCTGTAGTCCAATCGTCACCTTCTCTCCGTCGAACTCGTCCGTCACCCTCGCGGACCCGAGGCCTGGGCCTGCCCCGAGCGAAGGCGAGGGGTCGGAAAAGCTCAGTTCCACGGTCAGCGTTTCGGCGGTGACGTAATCCCGGTTGGCCTCGATGGCTTTCTTCAGTCCCGGTGTAGCCGTCACGTAGACCCGGATGCGGTCGGCCACGTCCAGGTCGGCGGTCTTGCGCAGGTCCTGCACCCGGCGGACGAACTCGCGCGCCAGCCCTTCGCGCACCAGTTCCGGCGTCAGGTCGGTAACCAGAGCAGCCAGGTACGCACCATCGTTGGCAACAGCAAAACCTTCCTTCGCCTGGGCGCGCACTTCCACTTCCTCGGGTAAGATGCCATATTCCTGGCCTTCCAGTGTAACCGTCACCGGCTGTCCGGCAAGAAACACAGGTGCGACAACGCTGGTATCCAGCGCGGTGATGGCCTTCGCTAATCCAGGGAATTTGTTGCCATATTTCTGTCCGAGTTGCCTGGGCAGGGGCTTGACCACGAACGAGACGGCCTCGCCGCTGGCATCCAGCAGGCGAACTCTCTTGACATTCAACTCATCTGTGATGAGGTCGGCGTAAGTCTCCACGGTGTGACGCTCTTCCGGGCGAGCCAGGGCGAAAGCGGCTTCGTCCAGCGGCTGGCGGACTTTGCGATTGGCTTTCTGGCGGGCGTTGTGTCCCAGCGAGACCAGCTTCATGACGAGACCCATCTCGCGGTTGAGTGTTTCGTCAATCTGGGATTCGTCTGCTTTGGGCCACTTCGCCAGGTGGACGGATTCGGGCGCTTTCGCGTCGATCGAGCAGACCAGGTTGCGGTACATTTCGTCGGCCAGGAAGGGCATGGCCGGCGCCAGCAGTTTTGCCAGCGTCACCAACGCAGTATAAAGCGTGGAGTAGGCGGCCTGTTTATCGGTATCCGATTCGGACTTCCAGAAACGCCTGCGGGAGCGGCGCAGGTACCAGGTCGAGAGCGTTTCGACGAAGGCTTCAATAGGCCGCGTCGCCGCCGGTACATCGTAGGTCTCATAGGCCGTCGTCACATCACGGACAAGGGTATTCAGCGAGGAGAGCAGCCAGCGGTCGAGATCGTTGCCGCCCCTCCCCCCCTTCTCCTCTCCCAATTGGAGAGGAGAGTGCGGCTTGAGGGCAGGTTTATCCAGATTTGCATACGTGACGAAGAACGAGTAAACATTCCAGAGCGTGAGGGTGAAATTCTTGACCACATCCGTCACCATGCTCGGCGCGAAACGGCGCTCAGCGTTGGGCGGGGCGGAGGTGTAGAAATACCATCGGAAGGCGTCCGCTCCTGATTGGTCAAGGACCTCCCAGGGGTCAGCGACATTGCCAAGGTGTTTGGACATTTTCCGTCCTTCCGCGTCAACCACGTGGCCGAGGCAGATGACGTTCTTGAAACTCAGCTTGTCGAAGAGCAGGGTGCTGATGGCATGCAGGGTATAGAACCAGCCGCGCGTCTGGTCAACAGCTTCGGAGATGAAATCGGCCGGGAACTGGCTCTCGAACTTTTCCTTGTTTTCGAAAGGATAGTGCCACTGCGCCATTGGCATCGAACCCGAGTCGAACCAGACATCGATCAGGTCGGGAACGCGCGTCATCTTACCGCCGCATTTGGTGCAGACCCAGGTGACGTTGTCCACATGTGGGCGGTGCAGGTCAAGTGCCGAGAGGTCGCGCCCGGCTTTCTCAGAGAGTTCCTTCACCGAGCCGACGCATTCGCGCTGCTTGCAGTCCGGACATTCCCAGACCGGCAGCGGCGTGCCCCAGTAGCGCTCGCGGCTGAGCGCCCAGTCAATATTGTTGCTGAGCCAGTTGCCGAAGCGGCCATCCTTGATATGCTCGGGCACCCAGTTGATCTGCTGGTTGAGTTCCACCAGCCGGTCTTTGAAGGCGCTGGTACGGATGTACCAAGAGTCGCGGGCATAGTATATCAGCGGCGTATCACAGCGCCAGCAGAAGGGATAAGTATGGGTGTACGTTTCGGACCTGAATAAAAGACCGCGCTTGTCCAGATCGGCGGTGATGGATGGGTCGGCGTCCTTGACGAAAACACCCCGCCAGGGCGTGACTTGCGGCAGGAACCCTCCATCCGGGCCGACGGTCATCAGCACGGGCAGATCGTATTTTTTGGACACCTCTAAATCGTCCGCGCCGAATGCCGGAGCGATATGCACCAATCCCGTGCCATCCTCAGTGGTGACAAAATCACCCAGCACCACGTAATGCGCCGGTTTCTCCAACGGCATGAAGGTGAACAGCGGGTGGTATTTTGTGCCCTTCAATTTCTTACCCTTGAAACGCTCCACCACTTTGACTTGTTCGCCACGGAAGACTTTCTCCAGCAGGGCTTCAGCAAGGATGAGACGCTCCTTCCCGCCTTCTGGAATGCCACGTTCCACCGTCACATACCCGACCTCGGGTCCGGCCGCCACGGCAACATTGGCGGGCAGCGTCCAAGGTGTCGTCGTCCAGACTAAAAGCGATGTGCCGGGCTTGTCCACCAACGGCAGGCGTACATAAACCGATGGGTCGGTGGCATCCGCATAGCCCTGGGCCACTTCATGGTCCGAGAGCGGCGTGCCGCAGCGCGGGCAGTACGGGACGATTTTGTAACCTTTAAAGAGCAGGTCGCGCTCCCAGAAGGTCTTCAAAATCCACCAGACCGACTCGATGTAGTCATTGGTGTAGGTGACATAGGCGTCACCCAAATCCACCCAGAAGGCGATGCGGTCGGTCAATTTCTCCCAATCCTGGATGTAATCGAAGACGGACTTCTTGCACAGTTCGTTGAACTTCTCGATGCCGTATTCTTCGATCTGCTGTTTGTTGTTGAAGCCGAGTTTCTTTTCGACGGCGATTTCGACCGCCAGGCCGTGCGTGTCCCAACCGCCGCGCCGCGAGACGTGGAAGCCATTCATAATTTTGTAACGCGGGAACATATCCTTGAAAGCGCGTGCTTCCACATGATGCACGCCCGGCTTGCCATTGGCAGTCGGCGGTCCCTCGAAGAAGACGTATTCCGGCGCGCCTTTGCGCTGCTCAATGGTCTTTAGGAAGATTTTATGGGTTTTCCAGAATTTCAAGACGCCCTCTTCCAGGGCGGTTACGTCTAATTTTGGGGATACTGGTTTAAACATATGCACCTCATCAAAGACTGTAGTTGGCAGTTCCCACGCCGCCGACGGGCATGGGAGCCCGTCCCACAAGAATTAACAATAAACTCTCGCCTCATCTCAGAGACGAGAGCACTGGCTCACGCGGTACCACTCTGCTTCCTGCAAAAAAGGCGCTCACGGGTACGACCCTTCGGCATATACCCTGCCATCGTAACGGTCGGCTTCCGGCTTGCTTACTTGCTCATGCGTTCAGCTCGCGGCTCCGGGAGGATTTTCGGCCTTTCCCGCTGACCCGGCTCACACAATTTCCGGGTTCGCTGTCAGCAGTGCAGGGCGTACTCGTTCCCATCATCGCCTTTCAATGATGGGCTGAATTATAATAGAAAGCCATTCCTCCTGCAAGGACAAATCCATGGATATCCAACTCGCCAACCAGACCATCACCACCAACGCGACTGATTGCCACCTCACCAAAGGCGGATACATCGCTGCCGCATCCCTTCTTACTTTGAATCTACCCTCCGCGCCCGTGAGCTACCTCTACTCTGGCTGGCAGTCCTGGTCCCTGACCGCCTGGGTGGACACGGACCGCCCCGTCCGCCCGATGCGCCCATCCAGCATGCACCCGATGCAGACCGACCCGGTCTATGCCCGCGAGACTCGTCCGCACGGGTCGTGGTACGGGGCGGTGGAACTCCCGAATGGGCAGACTGTCTTTCTCGGTGCGCTCGGGTTAGAAAGCCACGTTATGCTGGATAGACAGTCGCTTGTCGGCTGGTATGAAACAGGGAATGGGGAATGGTTCCTCGCCTCTGGCGATGAGACCGAAATCTTCGTCCGCTATGCCGAACTACTCGGCGAACGGTTCGGGAAAGGACGCGACGCTTCGACATCGGTACTTTGCCAAACCTTCGGCGTGAACGCTCAAGCAAACGCTCAGGACCTCCACTCAGCGCCCTACCGCGTCTGGTGCTCCTGGTACAGCCTCTACACCGAAATCTATGAAACGCAGCTGCTCAAAATCCTGAACGACCTGGACCCCTTCGACAGCGCTCAGGGCTTGCCCTTTGACGTTTTCCAGGTGGATGACGGCTGGCAGGTTGGCATCGGCGACTGGGAGCCGAACGCCAAATTCCCTTCCGGCATGGACAGGCTGGCTGCCCGCGTAAAAGAGACGGGACGCAAAGCCGGTCTGTGGCTGGCTCCCTTGCTTATCGTTCCCTCGTCGAGTGTTTACCGCGAACACCGCGACTGGCTGTTGCACGACGAAAACGGGAAACTCGTCTCGGCGGGGTTCAACTGGGGAGAGCAGCTCTATGCCCTGGATACCACCCATCCCGCCGCACTGGACTGGCTGGCTGCCCTGATGAAAATAGTCCGCGGCTGGGGCTACGACTACGCCAAGCTCGATTTTCTTTACGCCGGAGCACTCCCCGGCAAGCGTTACGTGGATATGCCGCGCGAAGCCGCCTATCGCAACGGGTTGAAAGTCATCCGCGCAGCATTAGGCGAGGCCTACTTCCTGACCTGTGCCGCGCCCATCCTCCCTTCCATCGGCCTGTGCGACGGGATACGCGTCGGCCCGGATGTGGGGGAAACCTACACATCCCACCGGGATGACGACCTGCTGATGAACTTTGCAGCACCGGGAGTCCGTAACGCCCTGCGGACGACGTTCCACCGCCTGTGGCTCCAGCCGCTCGTCCACACCGACCCGGACGTGGTTTATTTCCGCTCACGGCAGAACAATTTGACCCCGGAGCAAAAATCCCTACTGCAAGACATGGCGCAAATCTGCAATTTCAAGGCCACCTCAGATATCCCAGCCTGGCTGACGGACTCGGAGCGGTCTGCCCTGCGCGAGTTTTTGGAGAGCAGGCCCGAGGTCCGCAAAACGGGACGGACAGCCTACCAGATTGGTGACCACGAAGTTGATTTCGATCTGCATATCGGCATGCCATCCCAGCCAGACAAGTTCACCAATCTGCAAGGGGCCTTTATTAGTGGGCTGGCAAACGTACCGGCGCTGATGAAAGTGTTCGATAAACTGGGGAAAAATTCGCTGAAGAAAAAGTTGAAACAAAATCCTGTCTAATAAGTGAACCCAAATTGCTGAAATTACCTGTATTTTGATCGTCCAAAATTCCCGTGTTTATGCAAGAAGCAGTAGAAGATCAGGGGCCTAATTGCAGCGTCCAGTAACTGCCGTAAGATGAGCCACTGCAATATGCATAACCGACGCCCACCTTCTTATACGACAGGTTCAAAATGTTCGCCCGGTGACCCTCGCTGGTGGAAGGACAGTCCCTTAAGTTATTCGCCAGTGGAATTTAAGGAAGTGAAGTGTCATGTGTGATGCACACGCATTTATAATCGATAAAACCATTCCGTATAAAAAAATTTTATTCACTTTTATCCTCGATTCGGTTGTCAATCATATCAAATAGTTACTTGCCATTTCGGATATGAAAATGAAGATCGTATCGCGTCTCATCCCGATCGAAGGAGAGCAGTTCTCGCGCGGCAAGTCTATGTTCAACAGCCAAATCATCAACTAGCATTTTTCAACTGGAAGCTATCGGATTACTCAACACTGGTCCCTATGGTCGCGCAAAGTTGACTGTCCAGTATTTTTGATAGGGGGCAGTACTGACATAAACATAACCCACCCCAAAAGATGTGTAATTAGTGTTTAGGATATTGGCGCGGTGCGGAGCACTATTCATCCACCATGTAACGACAACGGAGGGACTGCTCATCATCCCCCCATAGATGTTCTCACCCACCCAAGTGGCGCTATACCCCTGCCGGGCGACCCGGTCCCGGGAAGTGGAACCGTCACTGCCAATATGGCTGAAAAAGCCATTGCAGGCCATATCCTGGCTATGACCCCGGGCGGCAGCAGTCAGTGCAGGTTGTACGGTCAAAGCCGGGAGCCCGTTGTTGATCCGCTCCTGATTGATGAGCGCCACCACCTGGCCTTCCAAACCCGAACCATAGACCGGGGAACATGCCGGCACTGCCGTAAACGTAGGAGTAGGAGTGCGGGTCGAGGTACTGACCGGTACAGCGGTAAGCGTGGCGGTGACCGTTTGGGTCGCCGTGGGAGTAGAGGATTGGATTGGGATACTCGTAGAAATGGATATCGGGGTGCCGGATGGTGTGGCAGAAGCCAGGTTGGTTTGGGTACTGGTCGGCGTGATGAAGGGTGTCAAGGTTGCGGTTGCAGTGGAAGTGGCGGTTGGTGTGGCAATCACTGAGGATATGGCTGTGGCAGGAAGGGTATTGGTGCTTGTCGAGGTAAGGGATGCTGTGGGTGATGATGTCTGGATCCTTGTTTGAGTCGCAGTGGAAATAATGGTTGGCGTGCTTGAAACTATGGTCGTCACGGAGGCCGTCGGTGTATTGGTCGGACTCCCGGTTCGGGTGGGGGTTCTGGTCAGGGTTGATGTGAAAATAATGGTGGGAGTTTTAGAGGTGGTGGGTGTATGAGTGATCGTGGAGGTTCTGGACATGGTTGGAGTAAGGGTGATTGTGGATGTTTTGGTGGGTGTACCGGTCCAGGTTGATGTAAGGCTTATCGTGGGAGTCAGTGTCTCAGTCAAAGTGGGCGTCAAAGTCAGGGTCACCGAAGCCGAAGGAGTAAAAGTTACGGTATTCTCTACTGGCTGGAAAGGAGTAAGGGTTGCGGGTCCAGAAAAGGCCGTGGCAGTATATGGAACTGAATCGCCAGTGATCGAAGGAATGAATGGCGAGATGGGTGCAAGCTCTGGCGGGAGCACGCATCCCGCCAGCAGCAAGCAGCCTGCAACAAAGGTCAATAAAAATCGTCCTTTCATAGATCAACCAAAACAATCATACTTGAATGCCAGGTAAAGTCTCTATACAATTTTGAAAGGGGAGTTATCCAAAAGTACCGGGTAAAAGAACGCCGGCGCAACTCCTTATGGTGCATCCAGCGCGGGAATGCAAGGCAAAGCCGGGCGCGCCCGGAACATGAACTCCGCAAGGAAATAACCACTCGTACCCAGATAGACCGCCAGGTCCACGCCGACGTAGCGGTAGTGCCAGGGCTCGTAGGTGAGACCGGTCCACGGCTGGGCTTCCGGCGGGTTGGTCAACGTGAAACCGTACTCGTGTGCATGAGTTTTCAACCAGAGTCCCTCGCTGGTTTGGACAAACAGCGGGGAAAACTTGACTGCCGGGTCACCGGTCAGAGCCAGCAGCCCAGGTGAACTGAAGTCCACCACTGTGCCCAATTGGTGTTCACTGTGACCTGGCAGTGCGCTGACTTGGGAGGCATTGGCCGGGTCATTCACTTCCCATCTGTGGCGGGCAACTGCCTGTTCGAAACAACTCCGATACGTGGAGAGAATGGTCGGCGCGAGACCCTCGGCCTTCATCGCCCGGACCATCTTTCCCAACGCTTCGGCCGTCTCCCGCCGCAGCAGCATATCGGGGAGGGTCACACTGCCCGGGAGATAATTCCCCAGCCTGACCAGGTCACCGGGGACGTAATCGGTAGCGAGGCCGAAGGAGGCGGTCACAATGGCTGATAAATCCTCATCGGTAGGACGGCGCTCATCGCAGGTTACGATGGGCGCGTCAAATGTGGGCAGCGGGAATATGGTCGGGGATGAAGATGGAACAAGAGAAGGCGTCAATGTCAGCGTGGGAGGGACTTCGGTGGGCGTGGGCGTGGCTATGGCCATAGGCAAGACGGTCGCCGTAACTTTAGATGTCTAAGCGGCTTGTTGTAGAAAGGCCGCCAGGAAAGTAATCACCAGCAAATAAACACACTTCCAGGCTTTTCGAGCCATTATTTCAGCGCGTTTACCAGCAACTTAACTGCCTCTGGCGATGGTAAATTCAGGCGTAGGATGCGCCGTCCGCGCGCCGCCAGGGCTTCGTAATCGCCAAGAGCCTGCGCCCGTTCCAACGTACCAAAACTCATCCCCTGACCCGGAATCTCCAAATCTTCCACCGGTTCGGCGGTAATTTGCAGGAACAAGCCTGAATCCGGCCCGCCCTTGTGCAGTTGCCCGGTGGAATGCAGGAAACGCGGCCCGAATCCGACGGTGGTGGCACAGCCAGTCCTATCCCGGATGGCGAGGCGCAGCCTTGCCAGGACAGTCGCTATTTCAGGATTGCGTGGCAGGTAGGCATTGATCGCGATGTAATCTCCCTTCCGTACAGCGCTCAAGAAAGCCTGCAAATCATTCCCCAGGCCGGTTCCGGTCAGGCGCATGGTTGAGAACGCCCGCATTCCGTCCATTTCCCAGAGTGGCTGGCCTTCGTCAAAGTGTTTAGAATGGCTATACGCAGCAATAGTTGTTTTTGTACGATCTTTCGCATCTTGCACATCCGGCTGGTCAAAGGCATTGACGCCCAGTACGGCACAGGCAATGGCAGTTGCCACCTCCCAGCGGTAGAACTCGGCTCCCAGATCATAAGCATCCGCGAGGTTGAAAACCAGCGCCGGATGACCGGCATCCTGCAGCGCTTTCACGGTTGCATCCAACATCCCCTCCCGGCGCAGGTAGACGAACAGCCGGTCAATGCCGTAACTTTCGGGACCCGCCGCCTGTTCGCCATCAACCGGGAGGATGCCCATCCCCAGTTTCCCGCTCGATTCGGCAACCAATTGCTCAAGCCAGGCGCCAAAGGGTGCGACCGATTCGTCGGCCAGGAAGGTCAACTTATCGCGGCCGTCCAAGGCGGCCTGACCGAGGATTGCGCCCAGCACCAGACCGGGGTTGCGCGTCCCGGTCACATCGGCGGCGCATTGGCGCATCATCCAGGCGGCGCGGTCGAGCAGACGGTCAAGGTCAATGCCCATCAGCGCCGCCGGGACCAGCCCGAAGTGGGTCAGCGCCGAATAGCGCCCTCCGACGGCCGGATCCGCATGGAAGGTTTTGCGGAAGCCGCGGGCATTTGCCAATGCTTCCAGTGTTGTCCCCGGATCGGTGACAGCCACAAAATGGCTGCCATCGTGCCCGGTACGTTCCCAGAAATAGCTAAACAAGGCATTTATCTCAGCCGTCCCACCGGATTTGGATGAGACGACATAAAGGGTCTTTTCGGGCGGGAATTCCTTATCAGCAGCAAGAACCTGGGCCGGATCAGTGGAATCAAGTGTGGAGAAAGCAACTCCCCCCTGTAACGATGGAGAGAAGATAAGAGAAAGTACTTCCGGCGCAAGAGATGAGCCACCCATGCCAAGCAGTAACACATGCGTAAACCCGTCGGCGCGGACCTGGGAAACGAAGTCACGCATCTCCTTCAGGCAGGCGCGGGAACTGTTCGGCAGGTCCAGCCAGCCGAGGCGTTTCCTAACCTCTTCCTGGCCAGTCTTGTCGGCGGTCCAAAGAGTCGGGTCGTGGGACCAGAGACGGGCGGGGGTAGCGTCCGCAATCAGACTGGCGACACACTGCTTAACGGAGACAGCCAAAGGTCCGAGTTCGCTTACGGCGGCGGAACGTCGCTCGTCAATCGTTTTAAGCATGGCAACGAACGCGTCCGCAAACGACTTCACGCCCTCGTCTTCCAGTTCCGCTGTCACTTTGTCCATCGAGACACCCAGTGACTCCACATCGTCGAGAACTTTGCGCGCCTTATCGAGGTGTTTCATGAGAGTAGGCTCAGCCTTACCATGGTCACGGAAGGCTTCAAGTGTTTGTGGCGGAACGGTGTTGACGGTGGCTGGACCGATAAGACTATTCACATAAAGCGTATCGGGGTAAGCCGGGTTCTTGGTGCTGGTGGAGGCCCACAGCGGGCGCTGAAGATGACAGCCAGCGGCCTGATGGCGGGCAAAGCGTTCACCACTAAATACTTTGCGGAACTCTTCGTAAGCCAGTTTGGTGTAAGCGATGGCGGTCTTGCCGCGCAACAACGAGCCTTCGGGCAAGAGATGATCCACCTTCGTATCCATGCGGGATACGAAGAAGGATGCGACCGAGGCCACATGGTCAACCGGCAACCCGGCCGCAAGACGCGCGTCAAGGCCGGCCAGGTAGGCATCCATGACAGCGCGATAGCGATCTATTGAAAAGATCAGCGTCACATTGATATTGATCCCTGCCGCAATGGCATCCTGAATGGCAGGTAGGCCCTCCAACGTTGCCGGAATTTTGACCATCAGGTTCGGACGGGCCACCCACTCCCAGAGTTGTTTCGCCTGGGACAGCGTCCCCTCGGTATTATGTGCCAGCGTCGGGTTGACTTCTAGGGAAACGTACCCGTCCGCTCCTTCTGTCTCACGGTAAAGCACTAAGAAAAGGTCGCAGGCGTCGCGAATATCTTCAATGGCAAGCTGCCAGAAGATCTGCTCAGCATTCCAGCCCGACCAGGCCATTGGGATTAATGCCGGATCGTAATCGTTGGTCTTGGCAATCGCGTTGTGAAAGATGGATGGATTAGATGTAACACCCCGGATGTCGCCGCGTGCTATCATGGCAGCCATTTCGCCATTTTTTCCCTCCGGCGACTTCGCAAGCAAGCGGCGCTGGATATTGTCGTACCAGATGGATTGTCCAAGTGCATGAAGTTTCTGAATAGGTGAAATCATTTGGGTATCTCAGGTAAGAATAAGGTCGGGCAAATGCCAGACCTTTAATTATACCGATAAATCGTTTCAGCGCCCCTCCAGGTTTCTGATCTTACTTACCCGGCGGGCATGGCGTTCCTGGCCCGGATCATTACCCACAAAGCGGGCTGCCAGGAAGGCTGTGACGATTTCTTTTGTCAGTTCGGGACCGATGATGCGCGTCCCGATGCACAAAACATTCATGTCATCGTGCTCGACACCCTGGTGAGCGGAATAGGTGTCGTGGCAGACACACGCATATACGCCTAGCATTTTGTTGGCGGCGATACAAGCCCCCACTCCCGACCCACACAGCAAAATCCCGCGTTCAGCCTGTCCCGACTGGATAAGGCGGCCTAGCTTTTCGGCATAGTCGGGGTAATCTACACACTTGGTGCTGTCGGTCCCCAGGTCAAGAACATCATGTCCGGCAGCGCGCACCGTCTCCATTATGGTCTGTTTCAGCGGAAAACCGGCATGGTCACAGGCAACAGCAATTTTCATCTTGGTTCCTCCGTTCGGATCACCGGATTGATTTTACCATGCAGATGGATTGGAAAATCAGTTGTCATTCCGGATTAAATGTGCCATAATTGGCATAATTATCCAATCCGCTTTATCGTTTCAGGAGGAACCATGGCAACTCCCAGCCCCGCTCAACAAATTGCTGACGAAATCCGCAGCCTGCAATCCAAGGTTGGTGACCTGCAAGGCAGTGTCCGCATGACAAAAGCGCGTGACGCCGTAGAGGATTTACAGATCACCGTCAACGGCCTCGCCCAACGGATTGCAACCTTGCGGACACGCGGTTACGTCTTTGAGATAGATATAGAAAACCAGGCACAGACTTTGTCGAAATCGTGGATGCTCCTGTACCCGAACCTGGAATCGCAAATCAATATGCAGTCATCAGCCCTGGTAAATTCCTTGCGCCCCATTGAAATGCAAATGTCACAGCTGACCGCGGCTGCCAGCAATCCAGCTGCGGCGCGCGGGCTACTCGGCTCAATGCAGTCATCGGTAAATATGCTGGAGGGCAAAGTCTCGGCTACCGAAAGGACCATCGAAGGAATGTACGACCAGTTCAACAACCAAGTCTATCAGTTCACGAGACATTTGAACGAGATCGAATACCTGGTTACGCAACTGGCGGAAGCTACCTTCCAGCTGCTGCCCACCGAGGGCGGGATCGCGGCTATCAAGGCAGTCTGGTGCAAGACCGGCAAAGAACAGAAGGGTGATCCAGAAGGTGTCCTGTACTTGACCGATCAGCGCATCCTCTTCGAGCAGAAAGAAGAGATCGTGACCAAGAAAGTGCTGTTCGTCGCCACTGAGAAACAGAAAGTGCAGCAACTACAGATTGAGTGCCCGGTCACATTGGTGGACAGGGTGGATTTAAGCAAGCAAGGATTGCTCAAAAACGAGGACCACATCGAGATTCGTTTCACAAGTGGCGCGCAGGTGGAAGTGGCCCACTTCCACATCTGGCAGGACAATGCCATCTGGCAACAACTCATCAATCGCGCCAAGAGCAAAGATTTCGACAAGGGCCGCGCCGTGGCAATTGATCAAGCCGCGGTGGAAAAGGTTAAGGCTGCGCCGAGCCAGTGCCCAAGCTGCGGCGGGAACAACACCCAAGTGGTGATGCGCGGTATGGACAGTATCACGTGTGAGTATTGCGGGTTTGTGATCAGGTTGTAATTGGAACTATTACCACTTCTTACATAAAACTATGAGCTTTCCTGTATCGAAGGGCTCGAAAATAACGGGATTTTATTTCAGGTATTTACGCAGTACACAGTAAACACGAAGCCGGCAGTTAATCATCTGCCGCCTTTTTTGATGAAATAGGAACATCGTTATGAATAGGCTTCCTTCAATCCAGAAACCGGCAAGACAATTTGTCCCTCCTGTTTATTGCCAACCCAAACCACCTCGCCTGGTTGACTGGCTGTCAGGTATGCGGTGAAGGCTGCCACTAATGCATCCAATTCTTCGGCAGAGTAAATGAATTCCATTGGTAAAACGCCTTTCAATAACCGGTGCCGGGTAATTTCTTCAAAAAACTCCATCGGATCTTTGATGCCCATATCCTGCTCGTAAAGTACCAACTGCCGCTGCAAACGACCTTCCAGGGTCGGCTTTGGCAGCAGGAGTTGTCCGAGAAGGGCGCAGTAGGCGGCATGCGGGTGCGTCTCCAGCCACTGGTGGGTAGCGTTTTCAGATGGATAAGGTTTAAACCCCGTACCATCCAACTTGCGATAGAAATCGAAACCCGTCTGCATCCAAGCTGCACAGGTCTCCGGTCGAGAAGATGTTGGCGAGACGGAGATGCCACGCTCGCGCAATTCGTACTCCGCCAGTCGCATATCAGCCCCGCGCAAGTGGCCGGGAGTAAGGCTTTGTAACTCCAACTTTTTGCGAACCAGCCCTTTGTTCGGGCAGCGCGGCGCGTTGACCGCTACTACAGTCGCCTGCTGGCCACCCAGGAATGCTAGCACTTCTTCAACCTCGCCAGCTGCCAGCGCCACCAATTGACAATCTTCATCAACGGCCGCGTATGTAAATGGATGGCGTCCGCCGGAAGGGTCAATACCGATGAAAGTTGTTTTTGAGAAGAGCATAGGATACTGGCAGCCTGGATTATGGTAAACTGACTATCCATAGTTTAGAACAAAAAGGGTTTTAGCGCAATATGGATAAGATACTGATTCAAAATCTGCGCGTGCAAGGCATTCTCGGTGTGAATGATTGGGAGCGCACGACGCTTCGCGAGATTGTCGTCAACGTGACGCTGTTTACAGATACACGTCGCGGCGCCCAGTCCGATGACATCACCGATTGCGCGGACTATTCGCAGGCGGCAAAAGAAATCCGCGCCCTGGTCGAGGGGACGCGGCGGTTCACAGTGGAAGCACTGGCAGAGGATATCGCTATTTTATGCCTCAGCAGGCCGGGGGTTCAGAAAGTGACAGTAAGAGTCGAGAAGCCCGGCGCAGTAACAGGTGTAGAGTCCGTTGGGGTGGAAATCGAACGCGGTAACTAGATCTGCAGCGGCGAAGCGCCTCTGCTAATATTATCGAGAAATTCTTGCCTCGTGGCCAAGTTGGCCCGGAATGCTCCGTGCATGGCAGAAGTAGTAAGGCGGGCATTATGTTTCTGCACGCCGCGCATGCTCATACACAGGTGCAACGCTTCTACGACGACCGCCACTCCCTGCGGATGCAGCAAGTCGCGGATGAAATCGGCGATCTGACGGGTCATACGCTCCTGGACTTGCAAGCGGCGAGCGTACAGGTCCACAATGCGGGGGATTTTGGAAAGACCAAGTACTTTGCCATCTGGGATGTAAGCCACATGCACGCGCCCCATGAATGGCAGCATGTGATGCTCGCACAGGCTGTAAAATTCAATATCCCGCACGATGACCATCTCGTCATATTTGACCTCAAACAATGCGTCGTTGACCATCAGAACCGGGTCCATCTGGTAACCAGAAAGCAATTCGGCATACATGCGAGCAATTCGTTCGGGGGTGCGCTTCAGACCAGCACGCTCGGGGTCTTCACCGATGGCCTGCAAAATCCGCTGCACAGCGGATTGAACTTCGCTAATATCTATCTTGCTCTTGGCAGCCAGGCCATCGGCGGGGTTATCGTCAAAATCAATATATTCCATAGGTCACTCACAAGAAAACTGGACCAGAAAGTCTTCCGGGCTAGGGATTAGGGATTACGGTCCGCGTAATTAGCCGACTCTCGGCTCGATCAGCCCGTAAGTGCCATCGCGGCGATGGTAGAGCACGTTGATGGAATTCGTTTCGATATTGAAAAAGATGAAGAAGTTATCATGACCGAGCAGTTTCATCTGCTCCAGAGCCTCGGCTTCATTCATTGGGATCAAGTCAAAGGTCTTATGCCGGGCAACAACCTGTTCCTTTTCCCTACCTGTCTCTGCGGGAACCGGGACAACATCGGAGGCAGAACGACCGTCACCGCGACCGTGGAAATGCTTGCCTTTGAAGCGATCCAATTGGCGCTGCATTTTGTCAATGGAGGTATCGAAAGCTGCGGTGATATCGTCGCTACGTTCCTCGACGCGTAATAAAGCCTTGTGCCCACGCACGGTAATCTGAGCCACATTACGGTCCTTGGCGCTGCGAGCAGACTTGGTATAGCTCAAATCCACTCTGACGTGCTCGATCTCATTCAGGTAGCGATCCAACTTGGAGGCTTTCTTGGTGACGTAGTCTTTCAATTGGTCAGCTATTTCCAGGTTCCGTGCATAAATTTCAACTTCGACTGCCATAGGTTCCTCCTGTGAGATTTGGTCAGTGCTATTCAAACGTTGTTCAAACCGTGATGCGGTAAAGCGCGAGCCAGCGTCAGTGCATATACAGTCCTCGCGCCTGCATCCAATAAAGCGGCAGAACAAGCCGAAAGCGTGGCTCCCGTGGTGGCAACATCGTCCATGAGCAGGACAGTTGCCCCGGAAACCAATGCCGCGTCCGCCCGGAAAGCACCGGCGACATTCTCCTTGCGCTCGGTAATTGTCAACCCGACCTGAGACCTGGTTTCGCGAGAACGAGCAAGCGCCCGGGGCGCATAACGCCAGTGATTGGCCGCCGCCAGCGGCATCGCCACTAATCCAACCTGATTATAGCCGCGTTCCTTCGTCCGCTCTTTCCCCAAAGGGACCGGGACAACCAGGTCCACCGGCCAGCCCAGTGTGCCAACATACTCTGCAAGGGGTTGTGCCAGGGCATCGCCAAGAGCCACGTTCCGGCGGTATTTTAGTTTATGCAATGCGTGACGGATAGGGCCTTCAAAAACCAACCAGGAACGCATCATTTCGTAGGGGGGAACTGACTCTTTACAGCCGGGGCATTGACCAGGGCGAGAAAGCGGCAAGCCACAGGTCCGACAGACAGGTTCCGGTACGATCTGAACCTGTTGCCGGCAATCCGGACACCAGCGGAATCCTGCCCGATTGCATCCCCCGCAAACTGGTGGAAAAAGCCAGTCCAGACTACCCCACAGCCACTGGTATAACCAATATGTCGAAGACACGCCCTGTCCGCCGCCTTAAACAAAGTACTTCAATGATCCATAGAGCCGAAGACCGGCCGGGGTCAGCAACACGATCATCAAGGCAGGGAAGATAAAGAGTCCGATCGGGAAGATCATTTTGATAGGCGCCTTATGGGCTTCTTCTTCGGCACGTTGGCGGCGATTAATGCGCATCTGGTCAGACTGAATACGCAAAACTTTCGCCATGCTGACGCCCAACATTTCCGACTGAATGACCGCAGCGACAAAACTGGTCATTTCAGCCAAACCAAGTCTATCAGCCATATCTCTCAACGCTTCGCGGCGTAGTTTGCCTAATTGGATTTCTCGAATGACCCGGCCGAACGCCAAAGATAATTCGTTGTCCCATTTTTCATTGACCTTCGACATGGCCGCGTCAAAACCCAGTCCTGCTTCCACGCAAACGGTCAACAAATCAAGAGCATCCGGCATTGCCTTACGGACCTGCTTCTGGCGGCTATTAATCTTGCTCCTGATCCACAATTCCGGGAAGAAGTAACCCAGTATCGTAAAAACCAATACAATCACCAACTTGATGGGAAGTGAATAAGTTTTTGAGAAAAGAGAAAGCAGGAATACTAAACCGCCAAACAGTCCCGCTGCCACAAAATGCAAAACCATAAAGGTGGATGCATCCATTCGGCCGGGATTCCCAGCCAATTCCAGCCTTATCCGCGTCTGCTCTACAACATGTTGAGGAGTAAAGCGGGATGAAATATCGCCCAGGCGGCGCATGATTGGCATCACTACGCGTTGAGAAAAAGGCTGGGAAAGTTCAATTTCCTCGAGTGACACGGTCTCGCCGCGCTGGCTGTACTCAGCCAGACGTTCGGCCAGAGGATCCTCTTCCTGAGATTTCGCTTTTCGGATGCCGACCACAACCAGCACAATTGCACCACTGATCACACCAACAATAACCACGATAATAATAATCGTTGTAAGCATGTTACACCTCTATATTAGCGATACGGGTCATCACAAAATATCCGACGGCAATCAACACCCCTGCACCTCCCAAGGCAATCCCGCCGCAAAGAATATTATCCTTATTAAAAAATTCCATCACATAACTTCGATTCAAGAACCACAAGATGCAGAGAAGGCCGATGGGCATTAGCGCAAGTGCTTTGCCAGAATACGTCGCCTGGGCCGTTAGAGCGCGAATTTCTCCTTTGATACGGACGCGCTCACGGATTGTAAAGGAGATAACATCCATGATTTCGGCCAGATTGCCGCCAACCTCTCGCTGCACGTTGATGGCGGTTACAAGAAAATCAAGATCCTGGCTCGGGATACGTCGTAGAAGGTTAGCGAGTGCCTTCTCCATGGGAATACCCAGTTGCATTTCCTGCACCACGCGCTTAAACTCATCGCAAATGGGAGGAGGCAGCTCTTTGCTCACGGCTTCCATGGCCTGTAACGTAGAAAAGCCTGCCCGGAGGCCATTTACCATTAGGTTTAGCATATCAGGTAATTGATCATTGAAGTGAGTCAAGCGTTTCGATTGTTGGTTTTTAACATACATCCGAGGCAGTAATGCACCAATTCCTCCTCCAATAAAGGCTGACAGAAGAAGTCTTCCGCCGAGTAAAAACGCGATCAACGCTCCGCCGATAATAGCAATAACGTACAGGGCAATATACTCACCCGGTTTGAACTTCAAATCGGCTCGCGCCAATTCGCGGGAAATCCTTTCGCCGAACGATGATTTCTCGACACGTTTATTCACCCAATCGGTCAGCGCACCTTTGGATTCCTTGGTTTCTGTCTTTTTATCTTCTTCAAGATATTTGTTTAAGCGATCATCCATCGACGTCTTATCACCGGATGCCGAAACAACAATCCCAACAACCAGTAGCACCAAGGCAATAACACCGCCGCCAATAAGCAAAATGTTAGTCATTTATCACCTATCCAAAATCGACTCAGCTTCAATCACTAATATCTCTGCCTGCTACCGACGCCAAAGATTGAGGGGGGCAAGTGAATACCAGCAGCCTCGATCTTCTCCATGAATTTCGGGCGTAGACCGGTCGGTCGCATAAGACCGAGAACTCTTCCGTTCTCTATGCCAGTCTGCTCGAAAACAAATAGATCTGTTGTTGTAATAATATCGCCTTCCATGCCACCAACCTCGGTGATATTCGTCACTTTGCGTGATCCATCGCGCATGCGTTCCTCATGGACAATCATGTCAATTGCCGAAGATACCTGTTCACGGATGGCGCGTACCGGTAAATCCATTCCGGCCATCAAAGTCATTGTTTCAAGACGTGACAGAGTATCACGCGGGGAGTTCGAGTGCAAGGTTGTCATGGAGCCATCATGGCCAGTGTTCATGGCCTGTAACATATCCAGCGCTGCGTCATCGCGGATTTCGCCAACGATGATCCGGTCTGGACGCATACGGAGGGCATTAACAACTAAGTTTCGGATGGTTATTTCACCGCGTCCTTCAATGTTTGGCGGGCGAGACTCAAGGGTGATAACATGCTCCTGCCGAAGCTGAAGTTCCGCCGCATTTTCAATTGTGATGATACGTTCATCACTTGGTATAAAGCCAGAAAGGATGTTTAGGAATGTAGTCTTGCCGGAGCCAGTACCACCAGAGATAACAACATTCAATCTCGCCTCAACACAGGCTTTGAGAAACTGTAGCGATTCTCCCGTAAGTGTACCAAATTGAACTAACTGCTCAAGGGAAATAGGTATTTTCGAAAATTTTCGGATGGTCAATATCGGGCCGATTAGAGAAATGGGCGGTATTACAGCATTTACACGGGAACCATCTGCCAGCCGTGCATCCACGTACGGACTGGATTCGTCAATACGCCGTCCCAGTGGAGCAACAATGCGGTCAATGATGCGCATCACGTGTTCATTACTTTCAAATGTTACCGGAACACGATGAATTTTACCCTTGCGCTCGACATAGATGTTCTTCGCTCCGTTCACCATCACTTCCGTGACTGTCTCGTCTTCAAGAAGAGTTTGCAAGGGGCCAAGGCCCAGGATTTCGGCCGTTATCTGTTCAAAAAGGCGAGCTCGCTCAGGCCTGGAAAGGACAATATTTTCCTCGCTCAGGATTTGCTCAAACAACCCCTGAATCGTCTTGCGAACATCGTCAGTTTTAGTAATATCCATTGATGGATCAAGTTCGGCTAAAAGCCGATTCTGGACACGCGTCTTCAGGTCAAAGTATGTTCCGGCCTGGGGTGTCGCGCTAGGAGCACTCACTCTGCGAGCCTGCAAAGAGGACAGGCGAGATGCATCCCCGCCAGATGCTTGAGGAGTGTCAATTGACTGTTCGGAAGGTTTCCCTTGCCCTTGTTCAATTCGTTTAAGTAAAGACATCCCTGCCTCCTATTAACCTATTACCGTTTAACCATTGTCTCTGACTCTTCTGTTTCTCGTTTGATTAGTTTTGCCCGTAATGCTTCAGCTAGTATATATATCCCTCGGGCTGCCGGTTGGGTCTTATTATCGAGCATAAAAGGAACACCCCGGTTAACGGCCGGAATAACCGTGCGTTCATCAAATGGAATAACGGCCAGCACTTCCTGTTTTAGATTCTCGCCAACTTTTTCCGGAGAAATCGCAATACGTTTGTCAAACTTATTCATCACAAATGCTATTTTTTCAGTCGGGATATTCAAAGTCACCAGGAGGTCGAGGAACAAACGATCATTCTTTATCGAAGGAATATCTTGTGTCCCAACCAACACAATAGAATCAGCGATATCCAGTACCGATAAAGTAACATCCGTGAGATATGCATTGCTATCCACAATCACGTACGCATAAAGTTGACGCAAATAGAGTAGCAGTTTCGGGAATTGGTCTGCATTTACTTTTTCGGCATTTTCAGGGCGAGACGGCGATGCCAAGACATGCACACCTGACGCAGCATTTTTAATCATGACATTATCAACGATTTCAGGATCCAGTTCATCCGCACGTGGCGCGAGGTCTAAAATCGAATTTTTCACCTGTTCATTCAAAAAGATGGCTACATCTCCAAACTGAAGGTTTGCGTCCACGATTACTACGCGTGTCTCCTCGTTGTGAAGTGCGATTGCAAGGTTCACTGCTATTGTGGTGCATCCTGTCCCACCCTTAGGGCTATAGATCAGGATGATATTCCCCCGATTCATCCTGCTGGTTTTCATGGATTGGTTAGGACCACCCTGTGCCGCGACAAACACCTGGGCGGATTTGGAGCGTTCTTCACGCGCCATCTTGCCGGCCCGACGGATAGCAGCGAAGAGTTCATCCGGATTAGGTGGTTTGGTAAGGAAATCACGCGCGCCAACAAGCATTGCCCGACGCATATAGTTCTGATCCCCTTGAACTGAAAGGATTACAACCTGAACGGCTGGCATCTTCTGTCGGATTTCTTCCGTTGCAGCAATGCCATCCATGTCGGGCATATTGATGTCCATCAAAACAACATCGGGATTCGCTTCCTGAGTTAGTTGGATTGCCTCCCGGCCCGTTCGCGCAACAGCAACCACCTCAATATCCGCCTCGAATTGTAATAGTTTTCGCACGTTTTCGCGTGTTTCTGCAATATCATCTACAATTATGACGCGAATCTTCTCACCATCAGCCATTAATAATCTCCATCTACCTGTTTGGCGTATTCAAAAAGTATCTCTAAGGTACGGATACCGAGTCGCCAGGTAATGTAGGTTCCAGGAGGTTATCAAGACGTGGCTGCACGGCATATGGCAACTTGGCCGGCACTGGAATATTGTACTGAGTCAAGAGATATTCCAGCATAGCTGCATCGGTCTGCACAGCCGGTTCCGGGTTGTTGGGATTGCGGAGTGTCAGGGTGATTTTCGCGCCGCTGTAAATTAGATATACCAGGGTGTTAGCATCTTCCGGTGAAACCATCAGCGTAATAATGTCCGGGCGCGCGACAACAACGGCCGGCTGTTGCCCGGCGGGCGCAGGTGTTGCGGTTGCCACTATGTCAGGTGAGGACAATGTCTCCTGATTGGAAACTGTTTCACCTGGGAGCGGGAAACTACCCACATGCAGCACCTGGACATTTTGAACGATCATCTGCGTAACCAGGCGCGGGCGCTGACCTTCAGACGGGACAAGGTAAACAGGCTGGTTAAGAGTTTCGTCAAATACCATATTTCCCACTCTTGATGCTTCTCCGCCAGAAGTTATCAACGCAGTCAATTGAACGCCCTCGCCGGGCATGCTGACATTAGCAGTAAAATTGGGCAGGATGCTCTGGTTCGTGGGATCAACATCCACAAGCAACATGGTCACGATGATATTAACATAATCGCCATCGCGGATACCATAAGCCATGGAGGAGAGACGCGTAATGGGGATGGCCACGGCTGTCAACCCCTGCGGGATATACGGAGCCCAGAAGGAGCCGGGGAGGTTAAATCCCTGCGTCACCGAGACTGAAGAATCCATGATCGGGACACCCTGGGGAATCGAAAATTTGGCATATAAGCCCACCACGTCGGCTTTGTTGGTAAACATTCCCTGAACGAGTGCAGTGTCGGGGATTTGGATGGAACTCAACATCGCCTCAGTAATGGGCATGCCGGGGGAAATATTCTGACCAGCCGTAACAATTTCGACGTAGCTCAATTGCGGGGTGGTCTGAGTTACAGGAGGCTGAGTTGTTGAGGGGCGCCGCCATATATATACTCCACCGGCAGCCACAGCGATGAATATAATCAACGCTAAAAAGATGAATAAACGTCCTCGCTTCATGGGAAACTCCTTCCAAACTGGGTTTGTAATAGCATTATACAGTAAAATTACGACCTTTAATATTCCACCTACATTATTGTGAAGTGGCTGGTTTAGGTCGTGGTACTTAGGGAATCACCGGTGCGATGGGGTAAACAGCTGGAGATGGTCGGGCTTCGCCCGACCATCTCCAGCATAAAATTTATTTGTCATCGTCTACCTGCAAACCCCTCACCACATCATCCATTGTCCCCCCTTCCTTTCGCATCCCTGGCGAAGGTGTGCCACAATACGGGCAGATATTCCAAGGCAGTTCCATCAGCCGCCCGCAGGAGTGACAGGGTTTGCGCAGTTTTGTCTGGCAGGATGGGCAGACCACCCAATCGTCCTTGATGCGCCGCTCACAGCCAGGACACACGGCCTGGTCCTCTATGGCCTGTAAAAGGGCTTCCTCTTCCAGAGTCTGTTGATATTCCTCTTCCAAAGTGCGAGACGGGCGCAGAACGAGATAGACCAGCACGCCGGGTAGATTCAACAACGCCACCAGCGCCGCCGCCAGGAAATGCACTAATCGGTCACGGTGACGGCCACGAATGTCGCGATAGGTCCAGACCACCAGCGCTACCCACAGAGCCACCAGAAAGGCTCCGGCAAAACCGGTCAGGACAAGTGTAAAACCGCTTAAGAACGTGGGATCGAAGATCATAAAAACTCCTCAACGCAAAGGGCATAAAATGCCCTCAATCCTTGGCTAAGAGTTTATCACAGTTAGGGTACCAACCGAAAGGACTCGATATTCTGCAACTCACTCGGGCATGGCTGGGAACGGCAGCCCGGAAAAGGATGCCAGGAGAAAAAACAATTGCCCAGGAAAAGGAAATGGCGAAATCCGTCGTTCATCGTTTTCTCATTATCTTTCATAATTTGATTATACACACAATAAAGAATCCGGATCGTTGGGAATTCCTGTAAAAGATATATATGTGTTGGGTGGATAAAGCCCGCCCAACAATCTTTGTTTGCCGCAATACCTCTACTATTCCGATTAAACCAAAACCCGGTCCATTGGAGGAACCGGGTTTCAAGTATGGTTTGATCTCGTGACAAGGGCTAACTAAATTCCGTTGTCTTGGTCTTTCGCGCCGTAACCAGGGCCGGACTTGAAGAAATCGTAGTTTGGTTGAATGTCGTCGCGCAGGTTGACCACTTCACCTGCGTTCAACTGTTTGACAGTATCCAGCACCACACGTGTACCGTTGTGATTGGTGCCCTCGAAGTGGTCGGCCAGACCGACCTTGCTGATGAATTCACCGCCCTTGGCAGTGTACGACACCGGCACATCATCCTCCGGGAAGATGGCCGCAAACGGGCATTCCGGGATGCAAGCGCCGCAATCAATACAGGTATCCGGGTCAATGTACATCCAGGGATACTTCTCAACCGGTTCGCCGGGAACGATGCACTCCACCGGGCAAACTTCGATGCAGCCGCGGTCGCGCAAGCACAGGCTAGTAATAATATGCGTCATTTTGTTCCTCCTTTTGGAAAATTAAGGTAAAGATAGACGTATTATATCTGTCCTGACAGAATTGTGCAACAATAAGCCCGGACATAAGGTGTGGGAATGAGCTTTCACTCTGGAAAATCTACTTTGCTAAATATCGACGGGAAACCTCGGCCCAGTTGACCACGTTCCACCAATTGCCAACATATTCGGCGCGGCGGTTCTGATACTTCAAGTAATAAGCGTGTTCCCACACATCCAAGGTCAGGAGCGGAATCATCCCATCGGATATCGGATTATCCTGGTTGGCGGTCGAGACCACTGCCAGCCCGCTGCCCTTCTTGACCAGCCAGGCCCAGCCGGAGCCGAAACGACTCATGGCGGTCTTTTCGAACTCGGTCTTGAAGTTAGCAAAGTTACCGAAGGCGGCGTCAATGGACTTTGCCAGTCCACCCTGCGGTTCGCCGCCAGCTTGGGGGGTCATCACCTGCCAGAACAGGTCGTGGTTCCACGTCCCGCCGCCGTGGTTGCGGACCGCGGTGCGGATATCTTCGGGGACAGCGTTCAAGTCTGAAAGCAACTCCTCCAGCGTCTTGCTTCCCAGTTCGGGGTGCTTCTCCAGCGCCAAGTTCAGGTTGGTGATATAAGCGGCGTGGTGCTTGTCGTGGTGGATCTGCATCGTCTGCGTATCAATAAAAGGTTCGAGCGCGTCGTAGGCGTATGGGAGGGGATTAAGTTGGAATGACATAGGGTTTTCTCCTTATTATCGGTCATTATTTATGATTATTATCATCTATATTGTACTATTTACTTCTTCAAAGTCAAGATGGGGGCGGAATTTCTAACACATCGCTAATATAAAGCACCGTAGTGACGGCTTCAGCCGTCCATCTCCTGGGAAAAAAGTGACTGCGCCTGCCCTGGCGGGTGGTGCCAGGGAAGTCGCCAATACAAGCCTTATCCATAATTTAGTTACTGCACAAGCGGTATACTTCGGGGATTATGAGTGCTTCCCCCGCTCCCCACCGCTCCACGTTGACCCTGGGCTTGCTGGCCGGGATATCGGCCGCTTCCACCGCTGCCATTTTCATCCGTTTCGCGCAACACGAAGGTGCACCCTCCATCGTCATCGCCGCGGCTCGGCTGACGATTGCCAGCCTGATCCTGGCCCCCTTCGCGTTAACCCGTTACCGGTCCGACCTACGCCGGTTGAGCCGCCGGGAATTGGTTTTAACCATGCTCTCGGGCCTCTTCCTGGCTTTACATTTCGCTACCTGGATCACGTCTCTTGAGTACACCACTGTTGCCAGTTCGGTTATTTTGGTTACGACCACGCCACTATGGGTGGCTATTCTAGCTCCGCTGGTGCTGCACGAGCGCCTCGGGACGATGGCAGTAGTCGGATTGATCCTCGCACTGACCGGTGGAGTCATTGTCGGGCTAAGCGATGCCTGTGCCTGGCATGCGGGTGCGCTGTCCTGCCCGTCGCTGCGGACCTTCTTCGGCGGGACTGGTTTCTTGGGCGATTTCCTGGCGCTGGCCGGAGCCTGGATGGCAGCCGGGTACATGCTTGTGGGGCGCAAACTGCGCTCAAAGATGGAGCTCGTCCCGTACATTTTTGTGGTCTACGGGATGGCGGCGGTTGTTCTAATGGTCATCATGCTAGGGATGGGAGAAAGCCCGCTCGGGCTGCCCGCGCTGGCGTACCTGTGGTTCGCCCTGCTGGCGTTGGTGCCGCAGTTATTCGGGCATTCGACTTTCAACTGGGCATTGAAGTACCTGCCGGCTTCGTTTGTATCCGTGACCTTGCTCGGCGAGCCAGTTGGTTCGACCATCCTGGCGTATTTCATTTTTCAGGAACAGCCGGGGTGGGTGAAAATCGGCGGAGCGGCGTTGATCCTGGCGGGCATCTGGCTGGCGGCAAGTAGCGAAAAGAGGTAATTCTCATTCGTTGCGCTTATGAGTTGAATCTACAACAGATAAATAGACAAATACCGGAGGAATTTCCGATAAAGAAATACGCAATAATTTTTCGTATGAGCCATTAAGGATGGATAATTATAGGTGGGTTGCTTTTTCAAACAATTATGACAGCAGATGGTTCAGAAGGCGGTAGGTTATGAGGTGAAACCATCACAAAGGTAAAACAAATTACCGATGAGGAGACCCTCAATGAATTTTCTATTCGGAAAACAACAGACTGTGCAAGCGTTCGCTGAAGTGCTCGAAGATGGCGGCGCGCTATTCAGCCAGGAAATAAAAAGCCCAACAGAGGAGGTTATCGCGAATATCAGGCCTCGGTACCCATGCTGGATATTGCTGTGCGCGTCCAGCCAGAAAACAAGCCCCCTTGGAAGCCATAATGAAAGTTGGCCTCAGCAAGATGAACCTGCTCAAGCATGGTATACGCGTGGATTCTTCCATAAGACCAAACATGTAAAGGAGAAAAACCGCCCCGACTTTTTCGACGGTGTGGTGCACTTTATCTCTGATAAAGCCAGTTCAGTTCCCGGAGGCTTCCCTGCAACTCCCCGCTCAAAGCAGCCTCCGTCACGCGCCATTCCCAGTTGCCGCCGAGACGGGATGGGTAGTTGAAGCGCGCCTCGGTGCCCAGCGCCATGAAGTCCTGCAAAGGAGCAAGGGCAAAGACTGCCGTAGATTTCCAGGCTGTTCGGATCAAGTCCCGGGCAAAGTCTGAGCCATCGCTCTCCAGGTAGCGGCGGGCGAAATCCTTCTCATTCTCTGGAGCAGATTCATACCAGCCGCGGGCGGTATCGTTGTCGTGCGTGCCGGTGTAAACCACGCAATTCTGCGGGTAGGAGTGCGGCAGGAACGGATTATTCGGGCCAGAAAAACCGAATTGCAGAACCTTCATCCCCGGCAAAGCAAACTGGTCGCGCAGGGCGGTCACATCGGGAGTGATTAAGCCCAAGTCTTCAGCGATGATGGGCAGGTCCGTGCCCAGACTGGCTTTTACCGCGTACAAAAAATCCGCGCCCGGACCCGGGACCCAGCGCCCGACCTCGGCAGTCGGTTTGTCAGCAGGGATTTCCCAGTAACCGGCAAATCCGCGGAAATGGTCAATGCGGAGGATGTCCACCAGTTTCAAAGTGGCGCGCAGGCGTTCCAGCCACCATTTATAGCCAGTGAATTTGTGCACATCCCAACGGTAGAGCGGATTGCCCCACAACTGCCCGGTCGGGGAGAAGTAATCGGGTGGAACACCCGCCACCACGGTCGGCTTCAAATCCGCGTCAAGGAAGAACAGGTCGGGGTGCGACCACACATCCGAGGAGTCATTCGCCACAAAGATGGGGATGTCGCCGATGATGCGCAGTCCCTTCTGGTGGGCATAATCACGCAGAGCATTCCACTGGCGGAAGAACACAAACTGATAATAAGTAAAGCGCAATATCGAAGAAGCCAGGGTATTCCGGGCTTCATCCAACGTAAACGGGTCACGCTTGCGTAACGACTCCGGCCAGCCATCCCACGAACCGCTGCCGTGGGCTTCTTTGATCGCCATGAATAAGGCATAGTCGTCCAGCCATGAGGCGTTTTCAGCGCAGAAAGAATCAAATTCAGCGCGGATTGTGCCGGGGACCGAAGCGAAGCGAATGAAGGCCCGCTCGAGCAGGTTTAATTTCCAGGGGATAAGTAGCCCAAAATCCACCCGCTCCGGATCAAAGTCCAGTTGCTCGATGAAATCATTCGAATGGAGCATGTTGTCACGCAACAGAAATTCCAGGCTTATGAGATAGGGATTCCCGGCAAATGCTGAAAAGCACTGGTAAGGCGAATCGCCGTAGCCGGTGGGGCCGAGCGGGAGCACCTGCCAGAGTTTACAGCCGGTGCCTGCCAGCCAGTCCACCCAGCGGTAGGCAGCCGGACCGAAATCGCCGATGCCATA
>JADGQD010000196.1 GCA_017882065.1 Anaerolineales bacterium
TCCGATTATTTTCCCCTCCGGCGTTACACCGGTCTGGTCGAATTTGAAAATATCGGTCAAGGTGACTACTTCGCCTTCCATGCCGGAGAGTTCAGTGATATGCGTCATCTTACGCGAGCCGTCCGAAAGGCGCGCCAAGTGGACAATCAGGTTAACTGCCGCGGCAATCTGCTTGCGGATGGCCAGCAGGGGCATATCCAGGCCGGCCATCATCGCCATCGTTTCCAGGCGGGAAACCGCATCCCGCGGTAAATTGGCATGCAGAGTGGTCAACGATCCGGTGTGGCCGGTGTTCATGGCCTGGAGCATGTCCATCGCCTCGCCGCCGCGCACTTCGCCCACCACGATCCGGTCCGGGCGCATGCGCAGGGCATTACGGACCAGTTCGCGCACGCTGACCGCGCCACTCCCATCCACGTTGGCTAGTTTGGTCTCCAGTCGGACAACGTGGCGTTGTTTGAGTTTCAATTCGACGGCATCTTCGATGGTCACAATGCGCTCTTTATCGGGGATAAAGCCGGAAAGGGCATTAAGCACAGTGGTCTTGCCGGAACTGGTATTGCCGGTTACGAGGATGTTCAGCCGCGTCACTACGCAAGCTTCTAAAAATTTCGCCATGTAGGGGGTCAATGCATCCATCGAGACCAGGTCATCCATGGTTATTTTGGTCTGCAGGAATTTGCGGATGGTGATGTGCGGCCCATCCACTGCCACGGGTGGGATGATAACATTGACGCGCGAGCCATCCGGCAGGCGGGCATCGGCAGTAGGGTTATCCGGATCAACCCGGCGGCCCAGCGGGCTGACGATGCGGTCAATGATGCGCAGCAGGTGTTCGTTATTTTGGAATTTCACGTCGGTTTCGAGCAATTCCCCGTTGCGCTCGACAAAGATTTGCTTTGCCCCATTGACCATGATCTCACTGATCTCCGGGTCAGGGAGCAGCAACTCGAGCGGGCCATAACCGATCAGGTCCGCCAGTGCAGAATCCACGGCCCGGTCGCGGACCTCAGGCTTGAGGTCCGCTTTGGTGCGCTCATACGCTTCGAGCAACAAACGGCGCACCGCTTCCCGGTTCTGTTGCTGCACAGTGGATTGATCCTGCATCTCCGTTGAGACAGCGTTGATAAGAAATTCTTTAAGCTGCAGCATGCGCGCATCCATCTGCGCAAGTATATGGGAATGATATAGATCAGGCATGTGTCCTTCTCCGCCACCAGTATAGCATAGAGGTCATGCACACCGCAATAAACTATCCGGATATGAAGTTTGAGGTTAAAATCACAATACGCATCCTTATAAGGAGAAGTCCATGAAAAAGAAAGCTATTCTTTGGGTCTTAATCGGTCTCGTTGCGATGGGCCTGCTCATCCAACTGATTCCATTACCGGGGCGGAACAACAACCCGCCGGTCGTCTCAGAACCACCCTGGGACAGCCCCCAGACACGCGCCCTGGCGAAACGCGCCTGTTTTGATTGCCACAGCAACGAGACAGTCTGGCTCTGGTACAGTTATGTTGCACCGGTCTCTTGGCTGGTCTATAATGATACGATGGGAGGCCGTCGCAGGCTGAACTTCTCGGATTGGAATACTACCCGTTCACAGCGCGAGATAGGCGATATTTCGGAGGTCATCCAGGGAGGTAGAATGCCCCCGGCGATTTATCTGCCCATGCACCCGTCTGCCCAACTGACCGCCGCCGAGAAACAACTATTGATCACCGGTTTGAATAATTCGCTGCACTAAATATTGGCCTTTGGGAATCGCCGTGATAGAGAGAAAGATGCAGCAAAAATCACGGTAAAGCCATATTTCGAATGATCGAAAAAATCTCCCGCAGGTGTGTTGTGGGAAATTTTTTGTTTCTTACTTGCCGGTCGGTGCTTCACTTTCAGGCAGGATGCTTACCAGCACTGCCCGAACGGCAACGCGGTAGAGGAAATCTTTCCTGCAGCATTGTTCTTTCTGCAATGGTTGACATGCCCCCTACCTTGGGGTATCCTTCCCCCGTCCGGGTGGGTCCGGCGCGGCGGAGCCTTCCGAACCCCGTCAGGTCCGAAAGGAAGCAGCGGTAAGGAGGAGTCTCCGGGTGCCGCCGGGGTGCCTGCCCGGACATTTTTATTGGCAGAATTGCCTGTCGAGCCGCCAGGTACGGGAATGTCTTTGCACCCATCCCACAAATGCTCAAAGACTCGAAAAGGGGGGATTCTCCGTGCTTTCCTTGTGTCTTTGTGCCCTGGTGGTTGTTCTTCCGCATATCTCCCCTCATACAGACTATAATCATCCCATGTTTCTCCCCACAACCCTCGAAGAAGCCAAACGCCTGGGCTGGGATGCGCTGGACGTCATCCTGGTAACCGGCGATTCCTACATTGACAGTCCCTTTATCGGTACCGCAGTCATCGGAAAAGTGCTGCTCAACGCCGGCTACCGCGTCGGGGTCATTGCCCAGCCGGACCCGAAAACGGATTCCGTCTCCCGTCTCGGCGAGCCGCGCCTGTTCTGGGGAGTGACCGCCGGCAGCCTCGACTCAATGGTCGCCAACTATACCGCTCTGAAGAAACCGCGCCGCTCGGACGACTACACCCCCGGCGGCGAAAACAACCGCCGCCCCGACCGGGCGACGATTGTCTACGCCAACCTCATCCGGCGCTTTTCCAAACGCATCCATCCCGGTCAACCCGCCCGCCCCATCGTTCTCGGCGGGATCGAAGCCAGCCTGCGGCGCGTGGCGCACTACGATTTCTGGGACAACGCCCTCCGGCGCTCCGTCCTGTTCGACGCCAAAGCCGATTACATCCTGTACGGCATGGCCGAAAATGCGACCCTGGAATTCGCCGCCGCCTTGCGCGACGGACAGGACCCGCATCAGGTGCGCGGTCTGTGTTACATCGCCAAAGAGAAGCGTGACGGCTATATTGAGTTGCCGTCCTACGAAACCGTCGCAGCAGACAAGCTGGCTTTCATTGATATGTTCCACACGTTCTACAGGAACAACGACCCCGTCAGCGGGCGCGGACTCTGTCAGCAGCACGGCGACCGGTTCCTGGTCCAGAACCCGCCCGCCCCCTACCAGACTCAGGCCGAGCTCGACGCTGTCTATGCCCTGGATTTCGAGCTCCTCCAGCATCCTTATTATGAAGCCCAGGGCCAGGTTAAGGCGCTGGAGACCATCCGCTTCTCGATTTCCACCCATCGCGGCTGCTACGGCGAGTGCAACTTCTGCGCCATCGCCGTCCACGAGGGACGCACCGTGCGTTGGCGCAGTCAGCAGTCTATCCTGGACGAGGCCGCTCGCCTCACCCGCCACCCCGAATTCAAAGGCTACATCCAGGACGTGGGCGGGCCGACCGCCAACATGTACGGATTCGAGTGCGACAAGAAACTCAAGAACGGCGCCTGCCCGGCCAAACGCTGTCTCTTCCCGGATATCTGCCCGCTGCTGGAGGTGGATCACCGTCCGCAGCTGGAACT
>JADGQD010000197.1 GCA_017882065.1 Anaerolineales bacterium
GTATACGCAGAGACCGGCAGCCCGATTGGGATGTTTTCGTCATTGAGTGTGTCCCAGGTGTACTGCATTTCATCCCGGTAGGACTGCGCCCCCTGTGTGCCATGTTGATCGAGGTAGTACTGCCAAGTGACGAATTCCGCCAGCGATTCGTCCAGCCAAGGCTGGTCCTGGGTCGCGTTGCCGACCAGATTGTAGAACCACTGGTGGCCGACCTCATGCGTTACGACAATTTCCAAGAAATCAGACTCATTGTAAACATTCTTCGCAATCGAGGTCAAGCCGGGGAATTCCACCCCGCCCGCCGAGGTGATGATGGGGACGATGTCGAATTCAGTGTAGGGATAAGAAGCATAGCGACGGCTGAAATCTGCGATGGCGGTTTCGGCGGTCTTGAGTGCAGACAGTGCGTACTGGCTCAGGCTGGCAGGGGCATAACTATTGACAGTAAGTTCACCGATCGTTTCGGACTGCTTGACGAAACTGGAACTGGCCGCCAGGTAGAAATCGCGCGCCGGCCCGTCGGCGTACAGAACCCGCTGCCTGCCCGCCGCGTCCGAGTGGTCAACCTCCGTACCGGAGGCCACCAGCACCAGGTCTGCCGGGGCGTCCACCGAGATAAGGTAGAAACTGGCATCCGAGAAGAGCGGGTCGCCATCCAGGTCGGGCATCTGATTGTTCCAACCCTGCTCGTTATAAACGAGGATGGTGGGATAAGCATGTGCCAGTGAGAGGATTCCATCGTTGTAACCGAAAATGCCATAGTAAGAATCCCCACCCAGTTCCGGGACGGTGACTTCAAATTCCACATGGATGATAACAGAATCGCCTGGCTGAAGGGGTGTGGTCAGCGGGACGCGCATTAACCCAGCCTGATGTGTGACCGTGACGGGCTGATCATCGAGCGTTACGTTGTTGATCAAGATATTGCCGCCCAGAATCTCCGAGAAAACGGCAAGATTCACCTCGGTCAGGGTGACTGTCTCCTGGTTGGTGTAGCGGACATCCTCCACGCCCCTGACGCGGGTGGGAGGATCGGCGATGCTGAATGCGATGTGGTAGATGCTGGCGCCGGGCAGTCCCTCGAGGATGCTTTGCGCGGAGCTTGTCAGGTTCTGGCGGAAGAGAGAGCGATCGTCCCAGGCAATATTGAACGGCGCTTCGGTCTGGGAGACCGGAGGGGGCGGCGCGGGTGTGTTCGTGGCGCCTGGGGAGAGCGGCTTGGGGGTGGGCGTATGGGGCGTGAAGGGCGCGATCAGCGTATTGCAGGCCAGCAGAAGGCTGGCAACCAGGAAGAGGGGGAGAAGGCGTTTTGACATAGGTTTAGTCTATGGTAACCCGGTTACGTCCGGCCAATTTGCTGTGATACAAATTCTGATCGGCCCGGTATTAAGTGTAAACGGGAGACTTTAATCAGCCAACCGTTTAATCCCCTTCTTTCTTGAGCGGTCGATCCGGATGTTTGAGCCATGAGAGGATATCCCGGATGTGTTCTTCCTCGTGGTCGCGGAACATATCTACCAGGTTGGTTACGGTGGCCTTCTCGCCCCACGGGACGATGATCGGACTGAAGAACTTAGCTTCGGGCAGTTGCTCAATAATGGTGCGCAGCACCTGGCGGGTGAGACGCCATTCCTTCAGAACGTGTGCATAATCAAGGTCTCTACGGGAAGAGACGGTCAAAGCATTGTACTCATCGAGACTGCGGATTGCAGATATAGACAGCGGACGCCCGACCGCATGTGCGCGCAGAGAGTCGATGGTGGCATCGTCCCAGCCGGTCATGTGAGCCAGCAAGTCTCTGATGGTCCAACCAGGATAGATTTCTTTATGAGGGTCAATCTCCAGCAGGAGTTCTTCGATTTTTGAACGCGTCTCGTCCATACGGTGAAGCAGGAAATTACGATCTGGAACAGGCATGGCAATCTCCAAATTGCTCAGGCTGATTTTACACCCGGCGGGGAATATCAGGTTACGATGCGTTTCGGCATCATTTTATTCAGACAATTTTCTAGCATATGAGTCTTGCATACCATCGCATCCAGTTTACTGGGATTCATCAGACCTAGGTTTGGTTGGGCCTTCCGCTCTCGTAGCGGCGCAGATCGGCATGGAAGACCAGGGTGGCCAGCGTCAGGAATCCGGCTGCGCCGAGGAGCATCAGCCCGAGTGTGGACTAGGAAAAGCCCTTGACGAACCCGGCCGGGACGGCGCCCATGAAGGCCTCCGGGGCAACCAGAAACAGAATGACCTTGGCGGTCTGATTGAACTACCAGAAGGCCAGGCTCTGGATAAGCACCAGGATGGCTACGAAGACAGCGGGTATGTCTTATTTTACATCATGACCTGTTCCGATGTACAATAAGGCGGAATATGATTATCATTTCTGAATTCGAATCCAGACTTACCTCCGATCTGTTAAAGACCTTCCGGCACCTGTCCAGCCCGGTAGACATCCAGGTTTACCTGGACAGTTTCCCTTACATCGCCGAGGAACTCAACAGGTCACCCCTGAGGGTGATGACTGATGGGCAGGCGCACTGTCTCGACGGTGGGATTTTTGCCGCGCTGGCGCTGGCGCGTCTTGGCCATCGTGCGCTCATCCTGGACCTGGTGCCTGAGCCCGGTACGGACGACGATCATGTGCTGGCACTATTCCAGCACATTGGAAACTGGGGTTGCATTGCGAAATCGAACTACGCCTTTCTGCGTTTCCGTGAGCCGGTCTACCGCGACCTGCGCGAACTGGCAATGACGTATTTCGAGAGTTACACCAATACCGAAAAACAGAAAACTTTGCGTGGCTACACCCGTCCGCTGGACCTGTCGTCGTTTGCGCCGGATTGGATGTGGAGCGAAGATGGGATTGCTGAAATTGCACAGCGGTTGTACCGCCGAAAGACAATCCCCCTGATTTCCCAGGAAGACGCAGCCAGCCTAAATCAGGCTGATGAGCGTTTTTATCAAGCCAACACGCTCGGGACGAATTTCGAGTGGGCTTTTGGTGTGCGCGAAAACCCATGAACTAATGCAGGAGCAGAAATGGAAATTCCTCTCAAACTCGTCACTTTCCTGCGTTCTTCTGCGTATGTCGCCGCATTGACCGGTGCGGGCGTCTCGCAGGAATCCGGTCTGCGGACCTTCCGCGACACGATGGACGGCGTGTGGGCTCAGTACCGGCCCGAAGACCTGGCTACGCCCGAAGCGTTCGAGCGGACTCCGGTACTGGTGTGGGAATTCTACTCGGCGCGGCGGCTGAAAGCGGGCGATGTGCAACCCAACGCTGGTCACTTTGCCCTGGCCGAGATGGAGCGGCAAATGCCGCATTTTACACTCATCACCCAGAACGTAGACGGCCTGCACCGGCGAGCCGGAAGCAAAAATGTGATCGAGCTTCACGGCAATATTATGCGCATCAAATGCTCGCGCGGCTGTGGCGTGTTAACGGAATGGGAA
>JADGQD010000198.1 GCA_017882065.1 Anaerolineales bacterium
GATACCGAGCGCCGGCCCGAGCTCCCAGTGGATTTTTGGTATAAAATCGAACTCCGGGAGTTGTCCCACCATCCGCAGGACGACGTTCTCGCTCTCGTCCTTGCCGTAGGGCGTGCGGGAGTCCGGGATATTGGGAATGATGGCTGCCACAGACTTGAGTTCTTCTTCGACCTCAGCAACTTCCCTGTCAATGGTAGCAATTTTATCTCCGACCGCCCGCATGGCCTCGATTTTGACCTGACGCGCGGCGGCATCTTTCATTTGACTGATCTCTCTCGAGACAGCATTACGCTCGGCTTTCAGGGACTCCACCTCGGTCAGAAGGCCGCGTCGACGGGCGTCCAACTCCAGGATGCGTTCCACCGGCGCGGGATCCATTTGCCGGTCCGATAACGCCTTGCGGACCAGGTCGGGTTGTTCGCGGATAAGATTGATGTCCAACATAAAGCACCTCCTACAGGGTACTGCGCAAAGATGTGAACCCAAATTGCCGCGGAGTTAAAAAGGAATACGACGAGGTTCGAATATTTATTCAAGAAGCAGTAAGTTGCCAACTTTGCGAAGGCCTGCCTAGAACGAAATGAAGGGTCTGAACCTTCGCAAGGTTCAGGCTTCAGAAAAAGAACACGCCCCCTCGATTTGCAGGACGAGGGGGCGACTCGTGGTGCCACCTGCTTTTGTTACGACCACTGGCGCCCTTCCCCTTCCAGGGGGAAGGGCGGAGGGATGGGGTCGCTACCTCGCTCACGCGGTAACGGGCGAATCCCGGCTCTCTTACGGCTCTTCGTAGTAACGAACTTAATCGTTATAGACGGCTGAAGCCGTCACTAAAAACAACCCCTGCGAGAGCAACTCTCCTCTTTCGATGAGACCGGAGTGGATTTCGCGGCTGCACCGCCTGCCTTGCACCAGCCAGCAGGTCGCTGGACGGTTGCGCAGGTACATGTCTCCGGGCCATCTTTGATCTGCCAAGATTATACTTGGGCTGTAATGATTGTCAAGCGGTATCAGCGGTACAATAATGGAGGGTCCCCTGCTTATGAAAATTTTTCGCTTCCTCCTGCTGCTCTGCTTTTTGATGGGCTGCGCCCAGAAGGCCACGCCGGCCGTTCCGGGAACTGTTCCCCCACCGACTGCAACAACACTGCCAACGCCTACCAGCACAGCCACATCCCCGGCCATAACGGTCATGCCTACACCTTCAGGTGTAGTATTGAACACAGAAACGCAACAGAAACTCTACCAGGCTTCCATGGCCTATGTCGCTGATACGGAGGAACAGGCCATCCAGGTGGCCCGTTCCTTGAAGTTCATCGAAAACGATGGACACCCGTCCAACATGTGCGGCCCCCTGGCGGCGGCAATCCTGCGGGATGCCGGGCTAATCAACAAGTATACTGACTTGCACGCGTTCTGGCTCTGGCGCCCGGATCACAATCCCAGGCTGGCCGAAGTCACCTTCCCTGCCGACTATTTCGCCACCTATCACTTTACGGAGTCGATCGGGACATTCGACTTTACGGCTTTTCCGCTCAAACCCGGCGATTTCCTGTACATCTATGCCGGCCCGCCACAGGGAAGCTTCGAGCACATGCTCGTCGTCGACCGTGTCGACGAGGCTGGCAGGGCGTATTCTGTCACCAATGTAAATTCCGATAAGGGTTTCGTGATCCAGGAGGTGATGCTTTACGACCCGCAGAACCCGGGGGGCGGCCAGTTCTACACCTGGACCGACCGTAGCAAATGGCAAATGGGGACGACCGGTTTTGGCGGATTTGACCTGTGGCGGGTCACATCCCTCCCCCCTCAGCCAACCCCCCAGGAAACCGCCCTGGCGGATGGCATCGACCAGGCAATCCAACAATCTGGCGGCGCGTGGCATATCTTCATCAAACAGGTCGGTGGGAACGTCATTTACTCGCGGGGCAGTGATGACCGCATCCCGATTGCATCCGTGGTGAAAGTGCCGATTGCGATGTTGTTTTTCAAATCCCTGGAAGTGAGTGGCGTTACGCCCGATCAATATGCGGATTACTTTGCCACCCATGGCATCGGTCGTTCCTATAAGCAGTTATTGGAGGCAATGCTGGTTGTCTCCGAAGAAGAAGCTACCGCCATCTTGCTGGAGAATACCCGCACCAGAGGGCTGAACATCACCAATACTCTGCCAGACTGGGGAATTAATGAAATGGACATTGGCAACCGCATCTCCACCGCGCGGCAGGTGGAGATCGCATTCGAAGGGCTCTACGCGGGGAATCTCATCTCGCCAGAAGGAAGGGCGTATATCTTGAACCTGATGAGCACTTACACGCCGAATGATGACACCCGGCTGGGAGTCATGCGTCCCCTTCTACCGGTCGGGTCGGATTTCTACAACAACCGCGGGATGATCACCAAGCAGTTCCTGGCCGTAGCCGACAGCGCGATCATCGTCGTCCCCGGGGAGCATGGGAAAAAAGAATACGTAGCGGTCGTGTTCAGCTATCAGGGAAAAAACAAAACAAACGAGACAGATGATATCAAACTGATCCAGGCCATAGAACAGATCGCCCGCCTGTTTGGGGATTACATTACTTCTTCCCCTTGAACTCCTCCGCCGTCGCCTGACCGGGCTGGCTGATGCCTTCTCGCTTGAATACCTTCCATGGCGTCAGGAACAATATCTTGATATCCAGCCAGAACGACCTGTGGTCCACATACCACAAGTCCAGGCGGAATTTTTCGTCCCAGTCCAGGGCATTGCGCCCGTGGATTTGCGCCCAGCCGGTAATGCCGGGCAGTACATCGTGCCGGCGCATCTGCTCCGGGGTGTAACGTTCCAGGTAGCGCATCAGCAGCGGACGCGGCCCCACCAGACTCATTTCGCCGCGTAACACGTTCCAGAGTTGGGGCAAGTCGTCCAGGCTGGTGGAGCGGAGAAAACGCCCGAAGGGAGTCAAACGCTCGGCGTCCGGCAGCAGGTTCCCGTCCGGCCCGCAGCGGTTCGTCATCGTCCGGAATTTATAGGGGATGAACGGTCGGCCCTTGTAGCCGGGGCGCGGCTGGAGGAACAGGACGGGGGTTCCGAGGAAAATCCAGACCAATATGCTAATGATCAGCAGAAGCGGCAGGATTACAACCAAGCCGAGCGTGGTTGTCAGCAAGTCAAAAATTCGTTTCGAGAGCGACATAGAACCATTCTACCAAAAGATTGTGGTATATTGTGAACAGAGGCGAACCATGAACGAACGCATTCTGATCATCGAAGACGACCCGGCCATCCTGAAAGTACTCCAGCGCGGACTGGCCTATGAAGGTTACCTGGTGGATATTGCCACCGACGGCCGCACCGGCTTGAACCAGGCGCACGACCATCACCCCGACCTGGTCATCTTGGACTGGATGCTGCCCGGTATGGACGGGTTGGAGGTCTGCCGCCGCCTTCGGATGGGAGGCAG
>JADGQD010000199.1 GCA_017882065.1 Anaerolineales bacterium
ATTTATCGCAACACCACCAACCCGCCCGGTGCGCGCGGCGACGGGCTGGCGATGGCCTCGCGCGCCGGGGCGCGCATCCTGAATGCCGAGTACGTCCAGTTCCATCCCACGGCACTCTCGGTACCAGGGGCAGAGGGCTTTCTCATCAGCGAAGCGGTGCGCGGCGAAGGCGGCGTTCTGCTCACCCCCGAAGGCCAGCCTTTCATGGAAAAATATTCCCCGGAGTGGAAAGACCTGGCCCCGCGCGACGTGGTGGCGCGTGCCATCCACACCGAGATGGAAGCCCACGATTACTCCTACGTTCTGCTTGACATCGCCTCGCACTTACCAGCCGCGAAAATCAAGGCCCGCTTCCCCAACATCTATTCCGAGTGCAAGCGCGTCGGCATTGACATCACGCGTGAGTCCATCCCGGTCGTTCCGGCGGCGCACTACTTCTGTGGAGGTGTGGCCGTGGACGAGTGGGGCCGCTCCAGCATCGCCAACCTGTATGCGGTGGGCGAGGTCTCCTGCACTGGAGTGCACGGGGCGAACCGCCTGGCTTCGACTTCTTTACTGGAGGGACTGGTCTGGGGGACGCGCGCCGCACGCGATATCGAATCCCGCTTCGTTTCGGACGCGCATCCTGCCATCCCGACCCGCGCCGACATCCCCGCCTGGGACGAATCCAACCTGACGCAGGACTCCGACCCGGCCCTCATCCAGGGCGATATGCAGACCATCCAGAATATCATGTGGCACTATGTGGGCCTGGTCCGCTCCGGTGACCGGCTCTCGCGCGCCATCCGCGAACTGCGCCACCTGCAGAATGAGATCGAGACCTTCTACCGCAAGACCAAACTGAGCGATGGTCTCATTGGCCTGCGCAATGCCGTCGAGGTGGGTCTGGTCATCGGCCAGGCGGCGCGTCACAACCGCCAGAGCCGGGGCTGCCACTACCGGGTGGATAGTGTGGATGGGGGGGATCGGTTGTTATAAAGCTCTCCATTGTTCCGGTGCTCTGCGCCGGAACGCGCTGCTAGTCACGACGCGGAGCGTCGTGACTAGGAAAAGAGGACGGAGTCGGTACAGCGCTGAAATTGATCGAGACATGGGGAACGCACCGATAACGGGAGCAGGGACCAGGTCCGGAGAGAAAAGATAAGAGACGGAGGCCATCCATCTCTTTTTTCGTTAAAACCCGGTTTACTACTTCTTGTCGTTAGTAGATTCTATTTCTTTCAACTCACCGGTGACAATAAAGATCGTCCGCTCGCAGATATTGGTGACGCGGTCGGCGAGACGTTCCAGGTTGTGCGCCACCCACAGCAGCCAGTTGGCGCGCTCAATGGTCTTCGGGTCCTGGATGACGAACATCATCAGTTCGTGGTAGATCTGCGTGTAGAGTTCGTCCACTTCATCGTCTTCAGCGGGGATGGAACGGGCGGTCGCCACATCTTCGTTGATGAAAGCCGCCAGGGCACGGTGCAACATGTCAGCACCTTTTTGCGCCATGCGCGGGATATCAATCAACGGTTTGAGCAGCGGTTGGTCGCCCATGCGAATGCTGACGGTGGCGATGCCCTTGGCGTAATCGCCCATGCGTTCCAGTTCGCCGCTGACCTCGAGGATGGACGCCAGCAGGCGCAGGTCGTGGGCCAGCGGCTGCTGGGTGGCGATGACGATCATCACCTGTTCTTCGATGGCATAGCGCCTGGCGTTGACCTGGTCATCCACTTCCCGGATATGGCGGGAGGCATCCACGTCGCGTTTCTTGAGCGCTTCCACCGACCCGAGAATCTGTTGCTCGACCATGCTGCCCAGCACAAGCATTTCGTCTTTCAATTTCTGGATTTCGGTTTCGAAAGTTTTTCGCATCGGGAATGTATCTCCTTGGCGCTGTTTGCTTATTATAACCATTTTCGGTTCTTCCGAATTTTCCGAACCGTCCGGTGACGTAACAATTGCAAGGGTGGAGGCCCGCACCCTTACCCAAACCTTCCTTCGACGTAATCTTCGGTGCGCTTCTGCTTGGGGTGGGTGAAGAGTTCCTTGCCTTCGGCGGCCTCCACCAGTTCACCCTGCAAAAAGAAGGCGGCGAAGTCAGCCGTCCGCGCGGCCTGCTGAACCGAGTGCGGGACGAGGATGATAGTGTAATTCTTTTTGAGTTCCTGCAACGCCGTTTCGACTTTGCCGGTCGAAATCGGGTCGAGACCGGAGGTGGGTTCGTCGAGCAGGATGACCTCCGGCTGGTTGGCGAGGACGCGTGCCAGGCACAGACGCTGCTGCTGCCCACCGGAGAGGGAGATGGCCGGGTCGTCGAGGCGGTCCTTGACCTCGTCCCACAGCGCGGCCAGTTTGAGTCCGCGCTCCACGGCCTCCTCCAGCCTGGACTTGTGCTTCTCACCAGCCAGTTCCAGTCCATAGGTTAGATTCTGGCGAATGGACATCGGCAGGACGACCGCCCGGGCGAAGACCATCCCGACGCGGCGGCGCAGGGCGATAACGTCCGTCTTTGGGTCGAGGATATTTTCACCATCCAGCAGGATTCTGCCTGAGACCACTTTGACCTCAGTCAGGTCGTTCAGGCGGTTGAGGCAGCGCAGCAGGGACGATTTACCGCCGCCGGCGGGTCCGAAAAGAACCGTGATGGCGTTGGCTTGGATGCTCAAGGAAATGTTGCGCAGGGATTCGGTCCCGTCGGCATACTGTAGGTTAAGATGTTCGATAATGATCTTGTTCATAAGGTCTTTGACGATGGACAATAGACGATGGACGATAAGAACTAGAACTCGTCCGTTTCGCTTATGTAGGAGGCCGGCTCTTCCCGAATTTGACCCAAAGCGGGCGCAAGTGACTTCCGAAATGATTGTAATTTGCGGGCAAGTATTTGCGATTTTGAATAAACGGTAGTGATCAAAGTTTCATCGCTCACATAATGCCGACGGTGAATCAAGTGCTGAGATGCAACCGTTTCAATCAGCGAACGAATAGCCATTCCCAGGAATCGAGCCGGCTCTGCATTTGTCTGACCGGTTGAGCCTTCGGCAATGTTGAGCGCCACAGAGGTGGCAGCTCGGACTATTTGCGACTTGAATTTGTAATCCTCACTGCGCGGCAACTTCTCTGCAAGAACGTAAATCGCATCAATATATTCCATCGCAAGTTGCCAGACTTCCAGTTGCTCAAATTTGTAGGGCATATATTCTCCAGACTACGGACGAAGGACACTCGACAACGGTTTATGGTCTATAGTCTATGGTCAGATGACTACCATTGTCTTTTTGCCCTTGCCCTTGATCGGATGATTGTGGCAATAAGATTCATCCCCAACACAAAAATTATCAATACCAGTGCGGTGCCATACTGGATCTGGATCGGCATTTCGGGAACCTGTGTGGAAATGACAAACAGGTGATAGGGTAGGGCCATGGTGGCGTCGAGCGGCGAACCGGG
>JADGQD010000200.1 GCA_017882065.1 Anaerolineales bacterium
GGCTATCGCCCAACTCTTGATGGAGCAATGGTTGCTAACCCCCGTAGGCGTGGAATGAAATCCGTAGGGGCGCAATATATTGCGCCCATAAAATGTTCGCCTCCATTTGCGAAGCACCCTGTGGGTAGGGTCTGAGTTGTCTTCCTGCGCAATCTTTAAGGAAAGCGTAGGTTGACTATTAGAACATATGTGCTATAATACAAGTACACGGTTAGGAGCCCTCGCAAGGCATTCCTTGCCGTTTTTAATTTACCTTTATATGTAATTCAATAAGAGCATACCGATGTCCGATCCAATCCTCGATCCGTCTTTTCCTTTGTCCCCCTCCGCCCCTGCGCGGCGGGCGGTTTCACAAACCGAGGCGGCGTTCGCGCAGCACCCCCTTGGGGGGCAAGTCGCCATCGGCTGATAGATGACAAGAGTCATCGAGTCTGTGACCGGATTCTCATTATGGTTCAGTTTTTCAAGGTTCGTTCCGCGTATCAAATACTTTCTTCATGCATATCCTCATACTTTAATATGAAGAACTATCATATGCTAGTCGTTCCTCATTTGTTTCTCAAATTCAAATCATGTCATTCCGCCTGGCCGGAAAGTGTCATTGCTAGCCAAGCCGGCGTCCAGCCGGCATTGGCTGCTTCGGCGCCATCGGGCGCCGAAGCTAGCCGAGGCTGCCTTCGCGGAACACCGTCCCAATACCTTTCCGTCCACCCTCCCGTTGTTCTACCGGCCAACGGTCCCGGTGCTTTCCCGGGAGAGTGGCAGGGTATAATACCCTCAATGTTTGAAATCGTCTTTCTCGGCACCTCCGCCTCCGCCCCGTCTGCCAAGCGCGGGCTTTCGGCGCAAATCGTCAAGCACGACGAATTCCGCTTCCTCATTGACTGCGGCGAGGGTACCCAGCGTCAGATCCTGCAATCCGGCATCGGCTTCAGGAACCTGAAAAATATTTTCGTCACGCACGGCCACCTGGACCACATCCTCGGCCTGGCAGGGCTGCTCTCCACATTCATGCGCTGGGAAACCATCGAAGAATTGAACATTTACAGCGGCAAGTGGGCGCTTGACCGCATCCATGACCTGCTCTACGGCGTGGTTCTGCGCGGCGGGCAGGCAGCCATGCTCCTCAACCTGCACGAAGTCAAGCCGGGCGTTTTCTTCGAGACCAATGATTTCACGGTAACAGCCTTCCCGGTCTTCCACCGCGGCTCAGACTCCCTGGGATTCAAATTCGAAGAGCGCTCCCACCGCCCATTCCTGCCCGAAAAGGCGGAGGCATTGGGCGTACCGTTTGGCCCCATCCGCCGCGACCTGGTGGACGGGAAAACCGTCACCCTGGAAGACGGGCGCAAAGTCGGGCCGGAAGACGTGCTTGGGCCGCTCAAGCCCGGCGTGCGGATGGTGTACGTGGGCGATGCGGGCACCACCGAGGACCTGGTCGCCGTTTGCCAGGATGCCGACGCGCTGGTCATCGAGTCCACTTATCTGGAAGAAGAAGCCGGGATGGCCAAACAGTTCTCGCATCTAACCGCGAAAATGGCCGCCGAACTGGCGGCAAAGGCGAATGTTCGGCAATTGGTGTTGACCCATCTCTCCCGTCGCTACCGCGAAAAGGATGTGCTGGCCGAAGCCCGGGCCGTCTTCCCGACCGTGCATGTGGCGCGCGATTTTGACGTTTATTCTTTCAAACAGGAAGGCTGAACATGCCCCGCTTCGAACTCGACCTCAACCCCCTCCAGCACATCACCGTGGATGCCATCGGCCAGCCGGGAGAGAGGGTCTTCTACATTCAAGGCTGGCGCGAGACCGACCCCCAACCGGTGACGATCATCATTGAAAAAATCCAGCTCCAGTCGCTGGCCCTGGGTGGGGACCAGATGCTGGCTGAACTTGCGAAACAGAAACCGGAATTGACTGTTCCTATCACACAATACGACGCAGACAAAATGCGCATCACCCCGCCGTTAGACCCGCTCTTCCGCGCCGGGGAGATGGGCCTGGGTTACGATGCAGACCACGACAGGATCGTCATCATGGTTCGCGAGATTGTGATGGAAGGCGGAGACCCGGAAGAGGCCGCCGAGGTTCGCTTCTGGTGCACGCGGGCCCAGACCCGCCTCCTGGTGGACTGGAGCAGGGAAGTGATCAACCGCGGCCGGCCCATCTGTCCGCAGTGCGGGCAGCCGATGGAACCCGAGGGTCATTTCTGCCCCAAAAAGAACGGACACAAGCATTAAACACAGAACCACAAAGATGGGCACAGATTGTTTATCCGTTCATCTGTGTGGTTCTGTCTTCATATATATAACTTCTTCTTCCATGACCGATAAGCCAGAAATTCATCGCCTCGCCCTCGAGCACGGAGAAATCGAACTCAAAGGCCAGTTCCTGCTCGGCTCGAATTACACCTTCCTCGTCACCGTCAGACACGCAGGGCAGGAAGTCCCCGCCGTCTACAAACCAATGCGCGGTGAACAGTCGCTGTGGGACTTCCCCGAAGCCTCCCTGGCGGGGCGCGAAGTGGCCGCCTATCTCGTCAGCCAGGCGCTCGGCTTCGGCTTCGTCCCGCTCACGATCCTGCGCGACGGTCCGTTCGGTCCCGGCTCGCTCCAGCAGTACATCGAACACAACCCCAACCTGCACTACTTCACCTTCAAGCCCGCCGACCGGCTGCGCCTGCGCCCGGTGGCCCTGTTCGACCTGCTGGTCAACAATGCCGACCGTAAGGGCGGTCACATCCTGCTCCAGAAGCGCACCCGCAAGCTCACCCTCATTGACCACGGCCTGTGCTTCCACGCAGAAGACAAACTGCGCACGGTGATCTGGGACTTCGCCGGGGAGGCCATGCCCTCCGAACTGATCTCTGCGTTGGAAACGTTCCGGAGCCTCCTGCGCCTGAGCCTGTCCGCTGACCTTCAGCCGTATCTTACCCCGCAGGAGATTGCCGCGCTGAATGCGCGTGCCGAGGCGCTGCTGGCAAGCCCGGTATTCCCAACCCCGCCGGAAGACCGCCGCTCGTTTCCTTATCCACCCCTGTAAGGGCACGATGGATCGTGCCCCTACAAAACATTGGAGGAATTCATGTCCCAATCCCGTCTCGCCCTGCTCGGTTTCGGCAACGTCGGACGCGCCCTGGCCCGCCTGCTCCAGCGCAAAGAGACCGAACTCAAAGAGAAATATGACATCGCCTTCAGCGTGACCGGCATCGCCACCGGCCGGCACGGGTCTGCCATCAACCCAAATGGTCTCGATCTCGAAAAGGCCCTGGCGCTGGTCGAGAGCGGCCAATCCTTATCCCTTATCACCCAACACCCTGTTCCAAATTCCCTTGATTTTATCCACAACTGCTCTGCTGACGTGCTTTTCGAGAACTCCCCGGTCAACCACCACAACGGCGAACCCGCCATCACTCACCTGCGGGCAGCCCTGGAACG
>JADGQD010000201.1 GCA_017882065.1 Anaerolineales bacterium
AGGGTATCCTCTCCAGACGCGATTTTCTGAAACTGGGCGGCGCCGCGTTGCTCAGTCTTTTGCTTTCCGAACTCCACCTCGATAAAGTCCGGGCTGCCCGGGCTCCCATGCAGGGACGGGTGGTCTACCGCAGCCTGATCATCCGCGCTGCTCCGGCCTTTAGTGGGGCGCGGGTGAATTCCTATCCACGTGATAGCATATTGGATATCACCGGGCAGGTATTTGGTGGTGCGGATGGCGATTACAACCGCATCTGGTACCGCCTCGGGAACGAAGGCTATGTCTACTCCGGCGGTGTCCAGCCGGTCAACACGGTGTTGAATCACCTCATCACCGAGATTCCCGAAACGGGCGTACTGGGTGAAATTACCATCCCTTATGCCGATTCGGTGTGGGCGATCAACCGCAGCCCGTATCCGGGTCCGCGGTTGTACTACGGGACCACACACTGGATCAAAGCCCAGGTTGTGGACCAGCGCGATGGCAGTCTGTGGTATAAGGCTTACGATAATCTATATAATTCTCATTACTACACCCGCTCGGAATGGATGCATGTCTTTTCGCCTGAAGAGATTGCCCCGCTTTCACCGCAGGTGCCGGAGAATGAAAAACACATCGAAATTTATCTGGACCGTCAATTATTGCTGGCTTTCGAATGGAACCTGCCCGTCTATGCGGCGCGGGTAGCCACCGGCCAGAAGAATTATGAATCTCCCACCGGCTGGTTCCGCACATTCCACAAGCGTCCCACCTACCACATGACTGGCGGTGCAGACGTTGCGTCTGTATTCGATCTGCCCGGTGTGCCCTGGGATTCATATATTACCGATACCGGGGTTGCCATCCACGGCACTTATTGGCATAATGATTTTGGACACCCGCACAGTCATGGCTGTATCAATATGGCGCCGCAGGATGCAAAATGGATTTACCGCTGGACTCTCCCGACCGTCCCGCCGGGTGAACGCCTGATGCTCGAACCCGGTGTCGGGACCCGGGTCCTGATTGCGCAAAGTTAGCAATTTCTATCATCCAATGGAGATAATAAATCATGCCACGTCAACCCGTTTTTGCCGGTCTCGTTGTGGACGAGGCTGACCGCCCTGCAGGGACCGCTTTTGTCGGTGATGAGCCATGCTACGTGGTGGACGATGCCGGGTTTCGCCGCCACATCCCGTCCGAGCAGGTTGATCGCCAGGTGCTGGAGATGATGCGCAAGCAAATCAGCGGTAACGAAGATATGCTCAGTGAGCAGGCTGCCAAGATGCTGGGCACGGATGATATCTTCTCGAAGGCCATGCTGCATAACCAGTTGAAGAATATTGACCAGCAATTCGAGAACTTGCTGCAGATGGGCATTCCCGAAGAAAGCCGCGCTTTCATGGGAATGTCAGGCTTCAAGGTGGTGATCAACGTTCACGGCGAAGTGGTCCGCCTGGACCAACCCGCCGCTACGGATGAAAGTGGTGACGGGGAAGAATGAAACGATTAAGGCGGAGTCGAACTGCTTTTCCTGCGGCCAGCTCACAGGGCTTTCTTAAAGTCGACATTCTGATGCTCCATCCCCCTTGCCTCCATCCCCAAGGAACAGGAAAGATTGAATAAACAGGGATTTGCGAGCGAAGCTCGCAAATCCCTGTTTATTCGCATTCTCCCACAGCTGATGGCGGCTTCAAGCCGCCATCAGCTGTTTCGGCGCCACGAGGCGCCGAAAGCAGCCCCAAGAGTGGGGCGGGGTTGGGGGTGGGGGTGGGGTTGAAGATTAGGACTTTAAGAACACCATGGGCTGGCTCATTTACCCGCTTGACTCCGGGCGAGGGGAATTGTATGATGAAGGCATGGGTGAACAACTGACTCCCGAAGAAAAACAAACCTTGCTCCGGCTGGCGCGAGAGGCGCTCGAAACCGGCGTACGCGGAGCACCATTGCCGCCTCTTGACAAACCCTCCCTGACCCCGATCCTGCGCGCTGAGGGCGCCTCTTTCGTCACACTGACGGTGCGCGGCAACCTGCGCGGCTGCATCGGTGCTCTGGAACCGTATCAGCCGCTGGCTGAAGATGTGCGCGAACACGCCGTGGCTGCTGCGTTGGAGGATTATCGTTTTCCCACAGTCCAGGAAAGCGAACTGGCGGGTATTGAGATCGAGGTCTCGCGGCTGACGGTGCCGGTGCCGTTGGAATATACTGATGCCGATGATTTACTTGCCAAACTGCGCCCCGGCATGGATGGAGTTCTCCTGCGGGATGGATTCCGGAGGGCTACCTTCCTGCCGCAGGTGTGGCAGAAAATCCCCGATCCGGCCGAGTTTTTGGCGAACCTGTGCTACAAGATGGGTACCGCGCCCGACACCTGGAGGCGCAAGCATCTGGAAGTGTTGATCTATCAGGTGGAAGAATTCCACGAATAAAGACCTGTCAGGCCTAATCTCGCAACGGGCAAAATAGAAACGAAAAAGGAGTGCGGAGGCGCTTCGCGCCTCCGCACTCCTTTTTCGGACAGTTCTCCCATCCCCGATTCGGGGAGGGGTCGGGGGTGGGGTTAAAAACTAATACTTTGAGAAGGCCCCGGTTTATTGACCGGGGCGGTTGGTTTACAGGCATTGTTCTTCAATTCCCTGCCAGGTTTCCTCCGGCAGGCGCATGTACTTCGCCAGCAGGGGATGGACGCGCCGGATCTCCTCGGCCACCCGTTGCGCCACACGCCGCATCGAGAAGTGGGCGTTCGAGGCCGAGCGTAACTGGCAAAAGGCAAATGCTTCCCGTAAGTTCATCGTGAACAGGACGCGGCGGTTAAACCCGTTGGGAACAACGTAACTGGCGACGTGCGGATTCCAGTTTGCCAGGCTTTCGTAGGTTTCAGCAGCCGCATCCATGGCGGAGCGGTATGGGACCTCGAACCCGGCCTCCACGATCTGACGCGGGACCACATACCCGAGCCTGGTGGTCAGCGTTTGCGGCGTTTGCGTCATCATCCGGTGGCGCTTGAACTCAGCGTAAGCTCCCTGGTCGAAGATGAGTTCGAAAGTGTAAGTTGTGTGTTCCAGTTCGCGCAAAGGCGTATCGTGTTCGCCCAGGGGCCCGAGCAGGGACTCGGCCAGTTTATCGCGCTCAGACTCGGTGGCGGATCGTACCTTCTCCAATGCGCGGGGATAAGACATTTCCCCAAACCGGTAGTTTGCCGCCGCCAGGACTTTCATCTCGCCGTCGGGATCAAAGTCGATCAATTGACACCACTCGGATTTCGCCACAGAGTTCTTAGTATTTTTTTCTCTTTGCTTTCCGCGGGCTCCGTGGGATAACGCAGCCCTGGTCTCGGTCAAATAGGGCAGGGGAGTGGCGTACTTCACCAGGGTTGGAATCTCTGCCAGGGCCACCTCTTTAACTTGCTCGCCGGTCTCCCTTACCTCTGCCAA
>JADGQD010000053.1 GCA_017882065.1 Anaerolineales bacterium
TCGAGATGTCAGACTCCCGAGTAATCCCATGGATTTCCTAGACAAACTCAACCCTCAGCAGCGCCAGGCTGTGACGGCTGGCGCCGGTCCCGTTTTGGTGCTGGCCGGGCCCGGGTCCGGGAAGACGCGCGTCCTGACCCAGCGCGTGGCCTATTTGATTGCCTGCAAGGGCGTGCGTCCGTACCAGATGCTGGCAGTCACATTTACCAACAAGGCGGCGCGAGAAATGAGCAACCGCGTCCGTGACATTCTGGGCGAATTGCCCTCCGAAGGACTCTGGCTGGGGACATTCCACTCCATCTGCGCCAGACTTTTGCGCCGCGAATCTGAGCATCTGCCGTTCGATGCCAGTTTCGTTATCTATGATGATGACGACCAGCAGCGCGTGGCCAAAGGGGCCATCCGTGACCTGAACCTGGACGAGAAAACCTATCGACCACAATCGGTGCATGGCGCGATCTCACGAGCTAAAAACGAGTTGATTTTCCCCGATGCTTACCCCACGCAGACCTACCGAGATGAGGTGGTCAAGCGTATCTATAAACGTTATCAGGAATTATTGAAACAAAATAACGCCGTTGACTTCGACGACCTGTTGCTATGGACGGCGCACCTGCTCTCCGAATTCCCCGCCGTGCGTGAGAAGTACGCCCAGCGTTTTCAGCATGTATTGGTAGACGAGTTCCAGGATACCAACTTCGCCCAATATGTTTTGTTGAAGCATCTGGCTTCGGTGCATAACAACATTTTTGTGGTTGGGGATCCAGATCAATCGGTGTACCGCTGGCGTGGCGCGGACTATCGCAATGTCCAGCGCTTTGAGCAGGACTTTCCCGATTGCCACACCATCCTGCTCGAACAAAACTATCGCTCGAAGCAAATCATTCTCGATGCCGCCATGGCAGTCATTGACCGCAACCCGCACCGCCGCCGCAAGAACCTGTTCACCGAGCGCGGCGCAGGCGAGAAACTCTTCTATTATGAAGCGCTGGACGATTACAGTGAAGCTGCCTTCGTTGTGGATACCATCGCCGGCCTCGTTGCCAGCCAGACTTGTGAGCCGGGCGTCTGCGCCGTGATGTACCGTACCAACGCCCAGTCCCGCCTGCTGGAAGAAGCCTTCCTGCAAGCGCGTTTACCCTACCGGCTGGTGGGGGCGCAGCGGTTCTATGGACGGCGTGAAGTCAAAGACATCATCGCTTATCTGCGCCTGGTTCACAACCCCGCCGATGAAATTTCGCTCGACCGGGTCATCAACGTCCCACCGCGCGGCATCGGCGACAAGACCATCCTGGCGCTGCACACCACCGCCCGCGGGGCGAACACCTCCCCGTCGGTAGTGCTGATGGACCTGACCCGCGGCGACGCCTCTCCTTTTTGGCCGCAGTTTTCCGGTCGCGCCGCGTTGCCATTGGCCGACTTCGGGGCACTTTTGTCGAACTGGCGGGCCGAGGCGCCGCGCGCGACGGTCACCGAACTGTTCGACCGTATCGCCAAAGACATCAACTATCAGGCAACCATCGACGACGGCACGGATGAGGGCGCAGAGCGCTGGGAGAACGTTCAGGAGTTGCGCCGGTTGACGGTCGAGTACGAAAACCGCACCTTGACTGATTTCCTCGAAAACGTGGCGCTCATCTCTGACCAGGATACTCTGGTCGAGGGCAAGAACGCCCCCACCCTGCTGACCCTGCATGCCGCCAAAGGGCTGGAATTCGGCACGGTCTTCATCGTCGGCCTGGATGACGGTATCCTGCCGCACAGCCGTTCCTTCGATGAACCCGAAGCGATGGAAGAAGAGCGCCGGTTGTTCTACGTCGGCATCACGCGCGCCAAAGACCGGCTCTATCTGCTGCGCGCCTTGCGGCGTGGCGGACGCGGCTATGCCGAGGAGACCATCCCCTCGCGCTATCTGGAGGACATCCCGCCTGAACTGCTCTCCGGGAAAGCACGCGCCTTGCGCTCCTCCCGCGCCCAGACTCCGGTGTGGCTGCGTTCGGACCCCCTGAGCGGAGCCGAAGGGTCTGCCACCGTCAAAAAGGCTCATTTCCGTGCTGGAATGAGAGTCCAGCACCCCACCTGGGGCGAAGGGATTGTTCTCAACTCCCGTCTGCAGGACAACGACGAAACCGTGGATGTGGTTTTTGAATCAGTTGGAATCAAGCGGCTGGCGGCGAGTCTCGCCAACCTGACAATCATGAAATAAAGCCGAGGCACACAGCAAGGATGTTTCTGTGCCTTTTGCTTTTACTGCTTCCTGCATAAAACCGTGATCAATTATCGATCAAAATAAAGGGATTTACATTAATTTGGGTTCAACTCTTTGCGCAATACCCGGTAGTATGAGAAAATATAAAGGTTCAACCTCCCTTAGATTCATGCCGTTGCGACATCGTCCCCTGTTCTTGGGGGAGGAGCGAACGCAGGGAGCGATGACATCTCTATATAATGAAAGGATTCCTGTGTTGAAAAACCTTCCCACCACCCCACAAGAAATCATCGCCTGGACCTGGCCTGCAATCGAACCATATTACAAAGATCTGGAAGCCCGTCCCCTCAGCGCCGCCAGTGTGGACGGCTGGCTGACCGACTGGTCGAGCGTCGGCGAACGCATCGAGGAAATGTACTCGCGCCTCTCGGTCGCCACCTCGGTCAACACTGCCGATAAGGAGGCCGACGCGCGCATGAACGCCTTCCTCGACGGCATCTTCCCCAATGTGATGGCCGCCGAGCAGAAACTCAAAGAGAAGCTGCTCGCCAGCAAACTGGAACCGAAAGGTTTCGACATCCCACTGCGCAACATGCGCGCCGAAGCGGACCTGTTCCGCGAGTCCAACCTCGCGCTGCTGGCTGACCAGCAAAAACTTGCCATCGAATATGACAAAATCTACGGTGCTCAGACGGTCAAATGGGAAGGCGAGGAAATCACGCTCACCCGTCTCGCCATGAACTTCCAGCAGCCCGACCGCGCCCGACGCGAAAAAGCCTGGCATCTCAAGGCTGAACGTCAACTTTCCGATAGAAAAGCCATCAACGACCTGTGGAAAAAGTTCATGGACGTGCGTGCCAGAATCGCAAAAAACGCCGATAAACCCAGTTACCGCGAATATACCTGGGTGCAGAAACTGCGCTTCGACTACGGTCCCGAAGACTGCAAATCCTTCTCGGCGGCCATCGAACAGGTGGTCGTTCCGGCAGCGACACACATTTACCAGAAACGGAAGCAGGCCCTCGGTCTGGACACGCTTCGCCCATGGGACCTTGTGGATGGCTGGTACTCGCGTCCCACCCCGGCAGCCGGCATCCCGCAACTAAAGCCGTTCGCGTCCATCGAAGAACTTAAGTCAAAGACCTCAGCTATCTTCCATCAAGTGGACCCGGTGCTGGGTGGCTACTTCGACAGCCTGGTAGCCGAAGGCCTGACCGACCTCGACAACCGCAAGAACAAGGCCCCCGGCGCGTACTGCACTTCCTACACTTCCATCCGCAAGCCGTTCATTTTCGTCAACGCCGTCGGCACGCACGACGACGTGATGACCACCCTGCACGAATCCGGGCATTCCTTCCACGTCTTCGAGACAGCTAAAATCCCGTACATCCATCAACTGGCTGTGCCGATGGAATTTGCCGAAGTGGCCTCGATGGGTATGGAACTGCTGGCTTCGCCCTACCTGACGAAAGCCAACGGCGGCTTCTATTCGGACGCCGAAGCTGCGGTAGCCCGCATTGAGCATCTGGAAGGCATGCTCCTCTTCTGGCCGTTCATGGCCGCAGTGGACTCGTTCCAGCAGTGGGTCTACGAAAACCCGAAAGAGGGCGCGGACCCGGCGGCCTGCGACAAAAAATGGGGCGAACTCTGGGATCGCTTCATCCCCGGCGTGGACTACTCCGGGCTGGAGGAAGTCAAAGTCACCGGCTGGCACCGCAAGCTGCACATCCACCAGATCCCATTCTACTACGTCGAGTACGGCCTGGCGCAATTAGGCGCGGTGCAGATCTTCGGCAATGCCATCAAAGATCAGAAGAAAGCCGTCGCTGATTACCGCAAGGCGCTTGCGCTGGGCGGTACGGTGACTCTACCCGAGCTATTCGCCGCCGCCAATGCGAAGTTCGCCTTCGACGCCACCACCTTGAAGACTGCCGTGGATTTGATGGAAAAAGTGATCGCTGAGTTGGAAACAAAAATCTAAAACTTTATCAGTAGCTATCTGGAGGTAATATGGAATACGTAAACTTGGGAAAAAGCGGACTCAAGGTCTCGCGCCTGTGCCTGGGCATGATGACTTATGGCTCGTCGAAATGGCGCGAATGGGTGCTCGACGAAGAGCAGGCGTTGCCATTCGTTAAACGCGCCCTCGACACCGGGATCAACTTCTTCGACACGGCCGACATTTACTCGCTCGGTGCGAGCGAGGAAGTGCTTGGCAACGCCCTCAAAGCCTTTGGGGTCAAGCACGAGAGCGTCGTCATTGCCACCAAAGTCTTCCAGGCAATGAGCAACGAGGTCAACGACCGTGGCCTTTCCCGCAAGCACATCATGGATTCGATTGATAAATCCCTGCGCCGTTTGAAGATGGATTACGTGGACCTGTACCAGATCCACCGCTGGGATTACGCCACGCCCATCGAAGAGACGATGGAGGCGCTGAACGACGTGGTCAAATCGGGCAAGGCACGCTACATCGGCGCCTCGTCTATGTTTGCCTGGCAGTTTGCCAAGGCGCAATACACTGCCGCTCTGCATGGCTGGACCCGTTTTGTCTCGATGCAAAACCACTACAACCTGGTCTACCGTGAGGAAGAACGCGAGATGATCCCGCTCTGCATTGACCAGGGCGTCGGTATCATCCCCTGGAGCCCAATGGCGCGCGGCTTCTTCGCCGGCAACCGCTCTCGCCAGGGCGGCGGCGAGACCGTCCGCGCCAAGACCGACCCGTTCGCGGACCGGCTATACTTCCGCGAAGAAGATTTCACCATTGCCGAGCGGGTCTGGGAGGTTGCTAAAACATACAATGTCAGCGGGTCGCAGATCGCCCTGGCCTGGGTACTGCACAAGCCCTGTATCACTGCGCCCATCATCGGAGCGAGCAAGCTGGAGCACCTCGATCAGTCTATCGCCGCATTGGAGATCGAGCTTACATCCGAAGAGATCAAGCGCCTCGAAGAACTTTACCAGCCACACCCTGTCCTGGAGCATTCATAGAAACGGAGGAGCGCTACCATGAACATGAAACTACTCTGGAAAATCTTCGGGCTCTTCACCAAAGTCGCCATGTTCTCGTGGGGCGGCGGGCCGGCTTCGCTGGGCCTGATGCAGCGCGAAGCGGTCGCGGCGGGCTGGGTCACGCCGGAGGAGTTCGCTGACGGCGTGGCCTTGAGCAACGCCCTGCCGGGGCCGACCGCTCCGCAGGCCTCCGCCTACGTCGGTTACAAATTGGCCGGGTGGCCGGGAGCCCTCTCCGCGGTAGCCGGGACAGTAGTCCCGGCCACGCTGCTGATGCTCATCCTTATCATCGGGTTCTTTAGCATCAAAGACAACATTTACATGAAGGCCGCCATCCAGGGCATGCGTCCTTTCGTCGTCGGTCTGCTGGCCTGGACCGCTTACCAGATGGCCGTGACCGTCTTTAATCTGAAGCAAGGGGTCGGCGTTTCCCTTCTCCAGGGCTGGGACAAGTGGCTGATTGGACTGGGAGCTTTCCTGATCCTGACATTCACCAACATCAGCCCCGTCTGGCTGGTACTCGCCACCGCAGCCATTGGCTTGATTTTCTATCGGTAATCATCCCTCGGGGAAGACTCCCACACAGCCCAGACCGGGCATGGGAGTCCTGTCCACAGTTGGATATTTCGCTTGTTTTCGCATAAAATAGAGCCATGACCCAAACCCTGAAAATCGTTATCCCGACTGCCGGATGGGCCACGCGAATGCGTCCCCAGACTTGGTCCAAGCCCAAACCGCTGGTGAGCGTGGCCGGCAAGACCGTCCTCGACCACCTGCTGGATATGTTCGAGTCCGTCCCTGCAGGGATGGAGGTAGAATACGTGTTCATCGTCGGGCCGTATCTGGGCGAGATGCAGATCCCGCCGTATGTGAGAGAGCGCTATCCCGCCCTGAAAGCACATTACGTCCTGCAGCCGGTGATGAAAGGGCAATCCGACGCCTTTTGGCTCGCCCGCGAACACCTGACCGGGCCTGTGCTTATCTGCTTCTCGGATACGCTTATGGAAACAGACTTCTCCTTCCTGGCGGACGAAAAGGCGGATGGCGTGGCCTGGGTCAAACCCGTGCCGGACCCGAGGCGTTTCGGCGTGGCCGAAGTGGATGGCGAAGGCTGGGTGACGCATCTCGTCGAGAAGCCGCAGACCATGGATAATAATCTGGTCGTCGTCGGGTGCTATTATTTCAAACAGGCCGAAGAATTGCTCTCTGCCATTGAAGAACAGTTCCGGCGCGGCGCTTCGCTCAGGGGTGAGTACTTCCTCACGGATACCATCAACATCATGATCGAGCGCGGCCTGAAGATGCGCACGCAGACCGTGGAGGTGTGGCTGGATACCGGTACGATTGACGCCACGCTGGAGACGAATCGGTATTTGCTCGAACACGGCAAAGCCAACAAAATAAAAAACAAAAAACAACATGGCATAAAAATCGTGCCGCCGGTGTTTGTCCACGCGAGCGCCAAGATCAGCAATTCTGTGATCGGCCCATACGCCTCCATCGGGGCAGATTGCATAATCACGGGCGCGCGGGTCGAAGACTCCATCCTCGAAGCCGGGGTAACGGTGGACACGGCGGCATTGAAAGGCTCATTTATCGGCCGGCAGGCCAGGGTTCAGGGGCGTTCCGCCGACGATCCGCCGCTGAAATTGAACATCGGAGATAATAGTTCCGTTACTTTAAAGTAGTGTTGTTTATATGACTGACATCGTCGAATGCCATTCCGGATCCGCCTACGCCGAGAGACCGACAGCGCTCACCTGGCAGGGACAGCGGCTTATTATCGCTGAAATCCTATCCCAGGGACGCACGCCCAAGGCGAAGTGGTTCCGGGTCAGGACAACGGATGGACAAGTTTTCGAGCTGTCTTACGTTGATGCAGCCGACGAACGCCCATCCGAACACGAGTGGCAAATTCACCAATTTTGAGGAGACTGGATGCAGGAAATTTCTGAGGCGCGTTATCTCGCAAAGAGGGTGGCTGGACTGAAACCCTCGGGTATTCGCAAGTTTTTTGACATCGCTGCCACGATGAAGGACGTCATTTCACTCGGCATCGGTGAGCCGGATTTCACCACTCCGGAACAGATCCTGGAAGCAGGTATACGTTCCCTGCGGGCCGGGGAAACCCATTACACCTCCAATTCGGGCAAGCTCGAATTTCGGCAAGCCGTGGCCAAGAATTTAAAGCACCTCTACGGTGTGAGCTACGATCCGGTCAACGAGATTGTCGCCACGGTGGGTGTCTCAGAGGCACTTTACCTGGTGATGACTGCCCTGCTCGACCCGGGCGATGAGGTCATTATCCCAACCCCATGCTTCGTCTCGTACCAGGCCGAGGTGATCCTGGCGGGCGGGATACCGGTCGAAATCCCCAGCCGGATGGAGGACAATTTCCAATTGGACCCGGACCGCATCCGCGCCGCCATCACACCGCGCACAAAGGTTATCTTCGTGGGCTACCCAAGCAACCCGACCGGCGCAGTCGCTACGCGCGAGACCCTGAAACAGGTGGCCGAAATCGCCATCGAACATGATCTGCTCATCGTTTCGGACGAGATCTACGACCGGCTGGTGTACAACTTCGACCACGTCTGTGTCCCGGCGCTGGGAGAGGAGATCAAGAAGCGCACCGTCCTGTTGGGCGGACTATCGAAGGCTTATGCCATGACCGGCTGGCGCATCGGCTACGCCTGCGGCCCGGCGGATATCATCAAAGGCATGGTGCGCGTCCACCAGTACACCATCATGTCCGCCCCAACCACCGCCCAGGACGCAGCCCTCGAAGCCCTGATCAATGGAGAAAAGTGCGTTCAAGAGATGGTCGTCGAATACGACCGGCGGCGCAAGCTGATTGTCAGCGGGTTGAATAAACTCGGCCTGACCACATTCGAGCCGCGCGGTGCGTTCTATGCCTTCCCCAAGATTTCTGCCTCCGGTATGGACGATGAGGCCTTCGCCGAAAAACTCCTGCATGAAGAACATGTGGCAGTGGTACCGGGGAATGCCTTCGGAAAAGGTGGCGAGGGATTTGTCCGCTGCTCGTATGCTACGGCTTATGAGAAGATCGAAGAGGCCCTGCACCGCATGGAAAAGTTCATGAACCGATATGGGTAAACCCGGGAACAAATTTCAGCCACCCCCAAATCTTTCCCTTTATCACGATAATTCCCAAAGACACGGGGCGAACCGTTTTGTCCGCTTTTTGTATTGGTGTAAAATACAAGAGTTATGGAGGTGCTAGATGATTTTTCAAGTAGGAATTGAAAACAATAATGAAGGACGCTCCATCGCCTGGGCACTGGAACATCCCGGCTGTTTTGCTTATGGAATGAAAGGCGCGGCGGCAGCTACGAACCTGGAAGGGGCGCTCAATAAATATGCAGGCTGGATTCTGCGCCACGAGCCAAACACTTGGCTAAGCTTCGCCGAAACTGATATTGAGATCGTCGTCAATGGGACCTGGGATGTATATTTCATCAATGACGATCTGGACAAAGACACCGAGACTGACGGTTATAGCGTGGAATCTTTCTTCCCTTATGATTGGAAACCACTCACCACAATTGAAATCAAACGCGCCCTGGATATGCTGGCCTGGAGCCGGAATGATCTGCTCAAGTCCGTGCATGGACTAAGCGAGGCGAAACTCAACCAGACGTATTCAGGCGAACGCTGGAGCATCAACGGGATTCTCGGTCATGTTGGCGGGGCGGAATGGTGGTACATGGAACGTCTCGGGCTGGCCTTCCCGCGCACCGAGGTACCGGAGCAACCGCTCGTCCGGCTGGAGAAAGTCCGCAAGCATTTCAATGCAGCGCTTTTCAAAATGGATGGGGTGAAACAAGTCGTCGGCGTGGACGGCGAGTTCTGGTCCCCGCGCAAAGCGCTGCGCCGGGCACTCTGGCACGAGCGTGACCACGTGGACCACATCCGCAAATTGATTGTCATGGGAGGAAAAAATGGAGAAGGTGGATAAAGATGTAAACCGGACTGGATACGTTATAACAAAAGAGAGTAGCGACTTTGCGCCGCCACTCTCTTTTCATTATTTTCTATAATCAGGCCGGTTTGACATTAACCAGCTGCTGGCGGATGCGATAGTTCCCGTTCTTCGCCAGTACCTGGGCGGCGAATTTCTCCGGCACGTCCACCAGGGTGAATTTATCCTGGATGTGGATTTTACCGATGGTGTGGCCGGGGATGTCGGCATGGAAGGCAATTGTGCCGACCACATCGTTGGGGCGGATACCGTGGACGCGACCCATGCTCAGGCTGAGACGGATCATGCCCGGTTCGTGCGAGACCGTTTCGCGGTCCGCGTAGCCGCGGCGGGGGACGTGTTTCCCGTCCCGTTCGTAGCGGCGCGGACCCGTCTCCTGCACCTCGCTGACCGAGGCGACCGGGCGCTGTTTTTCGTCGGCGCGCGCCAGCTTGAGGGCCGCGGCGGCAATTTCCAGCGGGTCGTGACCTTCTTCCACCAGCCGCGCCACCAGTTCGCGTTCGCGATGGTAGCGGGCGCGTGCCAGCCAGACTTTGACGTTTTCGAGCAATTCGTTCTCACGGTGGTTCCGGATGTCTTCCTCGGTCGGCAGCGCAGACTTGGTCAACGGCTGGCGGATGAGGGATTCAATCTGGCGCAGCAGGCGTTTCTCGCGCGGCGTGACCATCGAAATGGCGATGCCGGTCTTTCCGGCGCGGCCAGTGCGCCCGATGCGATGGATGTAAATTTCCGGGTCGTCGGGCAGGTCGTAGTTGAAAACGTGGGAAATGTCGTCAATGTCCAGGCCGCGGGCGGCCACATCCGTCGCCACCAGCACTTTGACCTGGTTCTGGCGGAACCGGTTGAGAGTCCGTTCACGGGCTTCCTGGCTCAGATCGCCGTTCAGCGATTCGGCGGGGAAGCCACGCCGGGTCAATTCGTTGGCCAGTTCCCCGGTCCCGACGCGTGTGCGGACGAAGATCAGGGCGCTGGTCAATGGTTCGATTTCGAAGAGGCGCGTCAGGGCGGCCAGTTTATCAGCCTGGTTGACCAGGTAGTAGCGCTGTTCGATGGCCGCCAGCGTGACCTGTGCGTGCTGGATCAGGATGGACTGCGGGGCGTGCATGTAGCGATCAGCCAGACGGCGGATGGGGGCCGGCAGGGTGGCAGAAAAGAGGGCGGTCTGACGGTCTTTGGGAGTATCGGCCAGAATGGTCTCGATGTCTTCGATGAAGCCCATCGAGAGCATCTCGTCGGCTTCATCGAGCACCACGGTGCGAACCTGGCTGATGTTGAGGGCGTTGCGCTTGAGCAGGTCAATCAGGCGGCCGGGGGTGCCGACCACCACGTCTACGCCGCGGTTGAGGCGGCTGATCTGCGGACCATAAGGCTGCCCGCCGTAGACAGCCAGCACGCGCACCTCCTGCACTTTGCCATAATCGTAAATGGCACCGGCAACCTGCAAAGCCAGTTCGCGCGTGGGACATAGCACCAGCGCTTGCACGTGGCGTTTTCCCGGTTCCAGATTGTTCAAAATGGGGAGGGCGAAGGCGGCGGTCTTGCCGGTGCCGGTCTGGGCCTGGCCGATCACATCCGCGCCGGTCAGCATGACCGGGAT
>JADGQD010000202.1 GCA_017882065.1 Anaerolineales bacterium
GTAGCCTCCCCCTCCATGGAAGGGTTGGTCGCCAGGATGACTTCCTGCACACCTCCGCGCTGGATGCGTTCCAGCAATGGCTTGATCTTCAAGTCATCCGGGCCGATGCCCTCAATGGGCGAGAGAACCCCCTGCAAGACGTGGTACTTCCCTCTGTACGCGCCAATGCGTTCCAGCGCCAGCATATCCAGCGGCTCCTCGACCACACATATAATCGCCCCGTCACGTTGGCCGTTCTCGCAAATCTCACAGCGTTCGCGCCCGGCGGAGGTGATATTGAAACACTCCTGGCAAAAAGCGATCTTGGTCTTGAAGTCAGCCAACGCTTTAGCCAGTTGACCGGAAACTTCCTCCGGGGCGCGCAGGAGGTAGAATGCCAGCCGGGAGGCCGTCTTCGGGCCGATGCCGGGGAGACGTTCGAGAGCAAAAACAAGGTTTTGAATGGGTTCGGGAAGCATAATTGTCATCCCGTAGGCGCGACCGGCTGGCCGCCCCTACTAAATCTTAAAAAGGCAATCCACCCGCCAGCGGACCCATGACCTGCTCCTGGAGTTCGCGCGACTTCTCCAGCGCCAGGTTGACCGCTGTCAGCACCAGGTCCTGGAGCATTTCGGCATCCGCATCTTTAAGCAGAGCCGGGTCAATTTCAACCGACTGGCATTTCTGGTCGCCGGTCATGGTCACTTTGACCGCGCCGCCGCCCGCCGTCGCCGTGACGGTTTCCTGCGCCAGATGTTCCTGCGCTTCAGCCATCTGCTGTTGCATGCGCTGAAGTTGCTGCATCATTCCGGCTTGCCCCCCACCGCCGGCAGGACGATTAAATCCTTTAGCCATAATTACTCCTGAATATCTACGATTTCGCCGCCAGCTTTGATTGCCGCAGCGACCATACCATCCGCTTTGACATCCGGCGGAGTAGCCTGTTTGGCATTTGTGACCACACATTTTACCGAGAGTTCACCACCACATACTTCCACAATCGCCTTACGAGTAATTTCTATCTGCTCCGGCATATCCACTTTTGATCGAAGCAATTCGCTTGAAAATCCAATCACCAATACGCCATTTTTGACTTCCAGCAGTCTGCAAGAATTGAGCAAGCCATCCAGCGATGGATTCTGCGGTTTAATCAGCGCTCGAATTTGCCTCCAGGCTTTCGTCAACTGTTCAAGAGTGACATTGCCGATTTCTTCGACAGGTTTTTCGGCTTCCTTCCCAGGCTTGCTGACTGGTTTCTCCGCCTTCGTTTCCACCAGCGCTTTCGCTGCAGGCCGGGATTCGATCGGCGCGGCCGCGGCGGGGAGTTCCATCACTTCGGCAAGTGCCACTTCCAGCGGCAGGGACGGCTGCCAGCCGCCACGCAGGTCGGTAGCAGCGATGTTGAAGGCTTTAATCATGCGCAGCACATCCGACGGGGAAAAAGCCTTGGCATGTCTCTCGGCCTGGGCGCGCGTATCCATTGCCAGGTCCACCTGCGAAGCGTTGCCCATCTGGACAAGCAACACCGCCCGCAGATAGTCCACTACCTGACGCGCCAGCAGACGCGGGTCAGAGCCAGAATCCAGGGCGGTGTGGATCGCATCCATACCAGCGGCAGGTTCCCGGTCCAGCACCGCACCAACCAACGCAATGACGGTTTGGCTGGTGGCTGTGCCAAGCACGGTCTGCGTCAGGCCAAGTGTGATTTCTTTTCCGGTGGAAGCCATCTGGTCAAGCAGGGAGATGGCGTCGCGCATTCCTCCCGCAGACTGGCGGGCGATGAGCGTCAGCGCTTCGGGTTCGGCAGTGAGTTTTTCGCTGGTGACGATCTTCTGCAACTGGCCCACAATGTCGTCCACTGGGAGGCGGCGGAACTCATGCCGCTGGCAGCGGGAGAGAACCGTTGCAGGGATTTTGTGCATCTCGGTGGTGGCCAGGATGAAGATGGCGTGGGCAGGCGGCTCTTCTAGGGTTTTCAGCAAGGCGTTGAAGGCCTCCTTGGAGAGCATGTGCACTTCGTCGATGATATAGACTTTGTAGGTACCCTGGTTGGGGGAGAAGTTGATTTTGTCGCGCAGTTCGCGCACGTCTTCGACTGAGTTGTTGGAGGCGGCGTCAATTTCGATGAGGTCGAGGAAGCGGCTCTCGTTGACCGCCACACAGTGGGCGCACTCGTTACATGGACGGGTCGCCAGGTCTTCGTTCAGGCAGTTGACGGCCTTCGCCAGCAGACGAGCGGCAGTGGTCTTGCCGGTGCCGCGCGGACCTGCGAACAGGTAGGCGTGGACTACGCGGTTACCAACGACCGCATTGCGCAATGTTTGGACGACATGCTGCTGTCCGATAATTTCGTCCCATTTCTGGGGTCGCCATTTATTATACAGAGCCTGGGTCATAGCAATGTCCATTAATCTGTCAAGGAACGCGATAAAAGGCACGTGCAATGTTCTGTGTATCGTAGAGGGCAGCCAGTTCGCCGGATTCCCAGACCGGCGCAGAGAGCCCCCAGTAAAGGTCTGCGGCGGTATCGGTCCCGGGTCTCGTATGGACCTGCACCGTGCCACCGGGGTAGAGCGTCAACTGCGGAATAATGTAGGTGCTGCCCTGGCTGTCTTTGAGCGTCCAACCACTCAGCAGGAGCACTCCCTCGCCGTTGTTCTGGATGACGACGGACTCGCTGGCAATCGCCCCCGCGCCGGTGACGCTGACGATGTCCGCGTTTACGCCGCCGGAAGCGAGCGTGGGGACCGTCTCGCTCGTGCCGCAATCCGTTTTATGATTGGCACGATCGTAATAGAACAAGATTGCCCCTGATACAAGAACCGAAACGAGGGCATTCAGCAGGAGGTAGAGTACCAGACGGCGGCGTGTCATCGTGTCCGTATGATAGCACAAAAATGCTGAAGGTTTACCTTAAACCTTCAGTCCAGGGAACGCATACATGAATCTTACGGCACCAGCATGGGATTGAGCATATCCCAGTGAACACCGCCATCGCCGGTCTCGACCAGGGCATTTTCATTGCTATCGTTGATCACGGAAGCCCAACCCTGATCGGCATTGACGAAACTGAACTGTCCGGACCAAGTGACCTGCTGGACGAAAGTCCAGGCCTGGCCACCATTCGTGGTCTTGTAAACCCTGCTGCCAAAGGCAAAACCGTTCAGCGGGTCAAAGAAGTATAAGCCTTCACCCAGGGAATAATCCGCGGGAAGTGGAAAAGAGGTCCAGGTAGCGCCGCCATCGGTGGTGGAATAAATATAATTTTTCTGAGTCGAGTAGTCCGCCATACTCAGGCACTTCATCGCCAAGATGACCGAAGAGGCCGAAAACGGGTTCGGGGAGGCCATGTCACAGGCATAGTCGGTGAACAGGTTCGGGGCAC